>JBDSIB010000095.1:0-26239 GCA_039918155.1 Ferruginibacter sp. | reverse complement strand
ACTACGGTTCCATCATACGATAGCTCTCCTTTCTGTGCATCATACATGCGCAACAGCAACTGTGCTATGGTAGATTTGCCGGAACCGGTTCTTCCAACAATTGCAATTTTTTCTCCCTTTTTTATTTGCAGTGAAAAATCTTTTATGGCATGTATGCCGGTATGCGGATAAATAAAATCTACATTTTTAAAATTGATACTACCGGTTAATTTTTTCTCAACTGCACCATGTTTACTTTTTATAAGTGGGGCAGTTAATAAAAATTCGTTTATACGCCGCTGTGATGCTACTGCTCTTTGTGTCATACTCGCCGTCCAGCCAATAGCGCTTACGGGGAAAGTAAGTAACTGTATATACAATACAAACTCTGCAATTTTACCGACAGAATAATCAGGATTGCCGGGGTTATGAACCACATCCAGAGCTCCTACAAGAATAGTGAGCAATGTGCTGAGACCGATCAACAATGCCATACTGGGAAAATAAATAGCTTCTGTTTTTGCAAGGCTCAATGCATTGCTACGATAACTTTCGCTATTGTTCCTGAAAAAACCAAGCATTGCTTTTTCCTGTACAAAAGATTTTATAACACGTATGCCGGAATATGATTCCTGTGCATTTGTTGTTAGATCGCTTAAGAGAGATTGTATGCGTTCGCTCTTTTTATTGATGATGGTATTTACAAAATATATTGTAAAGGCCAATATGGGCAATGGACATAATGCTACAATAGTCAATTTTACATCAGACTTAAACATAAAAAAAATACTAAACCCAATTACTGCTGCAAGGTTTATAAAATACATAATTGCAGGGCCGGTGTACATTCTCACCCGGCTTACATCTTCTGAAATGCGATTCATTAAATCGCCGGTACTATGGGTTTTGTAAAATGCTGTATCTAATTTCTGGTAATGGGCAAATATTTCGCTTTTCTGTGCAAACTCTATATGACGGCTCATTACAATAATTGTTTGCCGCATTAGAAACATAAATATGCCACTTATAATTGCCAGGACTAAGAGGATAAGCCCTGCAAAAAGGATTTTTTTATTAAAAGGCAATGCGTCAAAACTGTGGATGACAGCTTTTACAATAATATCATAATTTTTCGCAGATTGTGAAGCAGAGATATGTTCCCCCCCTTTATTAATTGTAGATACCACTGTATTTACAACATAGCCCGTAATTTGCGGCGCAAGTATTCTGAAATAATTAGTGAGTATAACAAAAATAATTCCCAAGGATAAAAACCATTTATATCTCCAGAAGTATTTATTTAACGTAGAAAGTTGTGTCATTGCTGCGAAATTAAATAATATTTGCTGTTCTAATTTTTAAACTATGACTTTTAAAGAAGAAGTTTACGGTGCATTTCTTGATTTACTTATTACAAAGATCAATCATTTGCAAAAAACACTTTCTGACCTAAATGAAAGTGCTAAGAACGAAACCAAAAGCACCGCTGGCGATAAACATGAAACGGCTTTGGCAATGCTGCAGTTAGAGCAGGAAAACATACGAAGGCAATTGAAAGAAACAAATGGACAGAAAGTTGTTTTTGAGAGTATTGATCCTCTTTTAAAAGCAAAAGAAGTAAGAAAAGGCAGCCTGGTAAAAACGGATAGAAGTTGGCTTTTTATTAGTGCAGGTGTTGGCAAAATTATTTTAGATGATGAAACTATTATTTCGTTATCACCGCTTTCACCATTAGGTATGAAGTTGATGGGCAAGAAAATAAATGATACTATTCAAATGAATCCTGTGATATATAAAATTGAAAAGATCGATTGATGTGAAATAATGCAAACAGGAAGTATGATGCCATTATTACAACTGTACAAGAGGGCGATGCAAGAATGTTGCTATGAATGATAATGCCGGGACAAAAAAATTATTCCTGCAGCTTCTCCACCAAAGCAATATATTCTTCCATAGCTGCTTCTTTTGTTTTTCCTTTTAAGGCAGACCAGGCATTGTATTTTGCTTTGTTCACAAAATCAAAAGGATTGGATGGCTCCTCAACATTTGTATCTCCTTCAGTTGATTGTTTGTAGAGAGAATATAATTGCAATAAGGTTTCGTTGCTTGGTTTTTGCGAAAGATCTTTGCTGTTTTTTACAGCAGCTTCAAATTGCTCGGTGATATTCATGCGTTTATTTATCGGTTAGAAATTGTATTAACATTCACTCAAACTGATTGGAATATTTACGGCAAGACCGCCATCTGCAGTTTCTTTATACTTGCTGTTCATATCAAGTGCAGTATCCCACATTGTTTTTATTACCCCATCCAGACTCACTTTTGCAAAATCGGGTGTGCTTTGTGATGCAAGCTGGCTGGCGGTTATAGCTTTAATAGCACCCATTGTATTGCGTTCTATGCAAGGTATCTGCACCAATCCGCCAATCGGGTCACAAGTCATACCGAGGTGATGCTCCATTGCAATTTCAGCAGCCATTAATGCCTGGCGTTGTGTACCTCCCAAGGATTCAGTAAGTGCGGCCGCAGCCATTGCACTACTCACACCGATCTCTGCCTGGCAGCCACCCATTGCTGCAGAAATAGTAGCGCCTTTTTTAAAGATACTGCCCACTTCTGCTGCAGTCAATAAAAAGTTGACGATTTGTTCTTCAGTATCTCCATCACAAAATAAAATATAGTATTGCAACACTGCCGGTATTACTCCTGCTGCACCATTTGTAGGTGCTGTAACTACCCGGCCGAAAGAAGCATTTTCTTCATTAACCGCTAATGCAAAACAACTCACCCAATCTAAAATATAATTAAAACTATTACCACCTTCTTTAATAGCAGTTGTCCAGCTTTCATAATCAGAATAGATCTTATCTTTCAGCAATCTTTTACTGAGTGCTTCTGCCCGTCTTTTTACTGATAGTCCCCCAGGCAAGTACCCGCCTGCATTACAGCCACGGTACATACATTCCTTCATTACACGCCATATCTCCAATAATCCCTTTTTAGTATCGTCATAACTACGCCATGCAGATTCATTCTCCATTACTACTTCATGTATGCTCATCCCGGTAGTACGACACCAATGCAAGAGTTCATTAGCGGTATTGATGGGAAAGGGAAGATTAACACTTTCATTTTCCGAAGGCCCGTGCCCTTCCTGCTGTACAAAACCTCCCCCTACAGAGTAATAAGTTTCTGCAATGGTTTCACCATTTTTTAGTTCAACTAAAAATGTCAATGCATTGGGATGAAAAGGAAGTGATTCTGTAAATAAAAACCCGATATCATCAGTGGGTATAAAATCAATTTCATGTTTACCGGCTAGCAATAATTTACTCATTGCTTTTATATCAGTTATTTTAGCAGTTATCGCATTTACGTCGAAGGTTACAGGGTCTTCGCCACTTAAGCCAAGTTGTACGGCTATATCTGTACCATGGCCAACACCTGTTTTAGCAAGAGAGCCGTACAGTAATACTTCGACGGATATTACGTAATTCAGAATGTTTTTATTCTCCAAAGATTTTGTAAAAAGTTGTGCGGCACGCCAGGGACCGAGGGTATGGCTGCTGCTGGGCCCCACGCCTATTTTAAACATGTCGAATACGGAGATTGATTCGTGGCTCACATTATTAGTTTAAAAAAAAGCTTTGATAAATATCAAAGCTTAAAATTAGTTATTTTAATTATCACTATTGCACATTCAATAGATCGATGGTAAACTTTAAATAGGAATTTCCTGGTATACCGTTATATGGATTTGCACCATAACCCAACGTTGGAGGTATAAAAAGTGTTATACTGCCGCCAGATTTTAAATATGGAAGTGCTTTTTGCCAACCTGTAATTACGCCGCCCAGGTCAAAAGCTGCAGTACTTGTACTTACGCCAGTTTGAGCTGTTGTAGCTGCTGATGGATCAAAGGCTGTACCGCTAAAAAAAGTACCACGATATCTCACTGTGAGGTTTGAACAAATAGTAGGGTTGCTACCAGTACCCTGCGCTGTAATAATATAAAAAACACCGCTTGCGTCCTGCACAGCATTTGTGATGTTATTTACCAATAGATAATTTTTTATGGAATCTATTTCATTTTGCGGAGCCACTATACTTGATTGTGTATACGGGCATTTGGCTGTTTCTCTTTTACAGGAAAAAATAGTTACAGAAAGAATGATCATTAAAAAACCTAGTTTTTTCATCATGTTTTTTTTGAGGTTAGAATTTAAGTTATTAAGTATTTGAAAGCTCTTTTTTTTGTTTGTATTTCAATTCAAGATAAGCCTGTTCATTCATTTCCCATTTAAAATGCATCCTGAAATAAGAAAAAAATAAAATAGCAATCATCACCGCTATTACTACCATTATAAATGTACCTGATGAAGTGTCTGAAATTTTAGTATACCAATCAGGAAAGAAAAAATAAACAACCATTACTGAAAATAAGATCGGCAAACCAAATATAGTAGCCATTGGCAAACCACGGGAAAGCTTACTGCTAAATGTGCTTTGAGGTATCCGGTTCTGTTCCCAATATTGAAGAAATTCTAACTCTTTATCCGATAACATAATACAAAATTAAGTAAATCAATTGTTTGCTTTGCAATATTCTTAATAACTTGTAGGTTTGTTATACAATATTCTGATATGAAGATAGAGCAACTCATCGTCCAGTATTTATACAATAATAAAGTAGTAACCCTGCAGGATATTGGCAGTTTTACCATTTCTCCCGATCTAATTATTCCTGCAGATAATGATAAAGAAGAAGTTTTACCAGAAGGTGCCATCAGTTTTATATATGACCCTAAAGCCAAACTTGATGATGGACTGGTTGATTTTGTGATTCAGCAGACCAGGAAAATACGGCCTTTAGCCACTTCAGATCTGGAATCGTACAGCATATTGAGTAAACAATTTCTTAATATTGGTAAGCCTATGATAATAGAAGGACTGGGCACCTTATTAAAAAACCAACAGGGTATATATGAATTCGGCCAGTCTCACACCAGCAATGCAAGGCTTGAACCAATAGCTGCACAAATAAGAGAAAAAATAGATGAGAAAATAAGTTTCTCTTCACCTCCCAAAAAACAACCCTCTAAAAAAGGCTTTGCAATTTTACTTGTAATAATATTGATTGCTTTGATAGCGGGCGCTTTATATTATTTCCTGAAAAAAACGGATGACAACGGTTTGCAAAAAGTGGAAGCACCGAAAGATACTGTTGTAACAACAACTCCACCAATAGTAATTAATGACACAACAAAAAAAGACAGTATTGTTAAAAAGCCAGTTGCAGCTGATACTACTAAAACAATGAGGACTGTAAATGATGGTTACACTTTTAAAGTGGTAATAAAAGAATACCTTACTAAAGAAGCTGCTCAAAAAGCTTATACCAGGCTTAGTAATTATGGGCATACTATAATATTATCTACGCTGGATTCAACGCATTACAGGTTGGCAATACCTTTTACCACCCCTTTGTCAGATACTTTGCGTGCTAAAGATTCCCTATCAAAATTTTTCCAGGCAAAAACAATTATTGACCGGAATTAAAAAAGTATGAAATCTTTTTTTAAGTCATACGGGTTTATACTATTCTGGCTTATTGCAATCGTTGATATTGTGGCAATTTCATTTCACAATTATCAAATACCGTTTATTGCAAAGCCACTACTGTTACCGGTTTTAATGATCACCTTATTTTCATCGTCCCATAACAGTGATAGAAGATGGCTGATAATGATCGGCCTTTTATTTTCATTTGCAGGCGATGTATTTTTACTTTTTGAAGAAAGTAATTCGTTGTTCTTTATTTTAGGGTTAGCTTCCTTTTTAATTACTCATGTATTTTACATCCTGTTCTTTCTCTCGCCAAAAAAAGCGGGCCGCTCTCTACTAATTCAAAAACCTTTTTTGATCCTTTTAGTAATTGTATACTCAGGTGTGTTATTGTTTTTCTTGATCCCTAAATTAGGAGCTCTTACTGTGCCGGTGGTATTGTACGCTATTATTCTTTCTATTATGTTTTTATGCAGCCTGCATGTTTACGATAAAGTAAGTACTTCTGTTGGCAAGCTTTTTATAGCAGGTGCAGGTTTTTTTGTGCTATCAGACAGTTTGCTGGCTATTAATAAATTTTATATGCCTTTACCTGCTGCTGGTTTTTCTATAATGATCACTTATTGCTTAGCACAATATTTTATTGTAAAAGGGTTTATTAAAATGCAGCAATCTCTATCTGTTGCATAATTAATGTTGAAAAAAGGTTTGCTGTACAAGTGAGTGACACAAGGATGATGACACAAGGAACTGAAGCTGGTATCAGAAAAAATCAAACAGATTATTTAATAAAAAAGTATTTTCAATTAAATGCACAATTATTGCAGCCGTTATTACAGCATCAGTTAATTTTGTAGAATACAATTTTACTTAAATGGAATTTATAGATTATTATAAAATATTAGGACTTGCCAAAACTGCCAGTACAGATGAAATTAAAAAAGCTTATCGCAAACTGGCCAGGCAATATCACCCGGATGTTAATCCCAATAATGCAGATGCCAATAAAAAATTTCAACAGATAAATGAAGCCAACGAGGTATTGAGCGATACAGAAAAGCGAACTAAATATGATAAATATGGCAAAGACTGGGAGCATGGTGAGGCATACGATCAACAGCGCAGGGCTCAGCAACAGCAATCACAAAATTATGGTGGTGGCTTTTCCGGTGATTTTGAAGGAAGTGATTTTTCAGATTTCTTTTCGTCCATGTTTGGAGGCGGTGGCGGCAGCAGGCAACGTAGCAAAACAAAGATGCGTGGGCAGGATGTAAATGCTACACTTCAGGTTAATCTTAGAGATGTTTTTAAAACTCATCCACAAACTTTTACTATTAATGGTAAAAATGTACGCATTACGATACCAGCCGGTATTGCCAACGGGCAGGTAATAAAGTTAAATGGTTACGGAAATCCAGGGGCGAACAGCGGACCGGCGGGAGATCTTTTTATTACATTCGATATTGTAAATAATACTGAATTTAAACGTGTTGGTAATGATCTTCAGTACAATCAGGAAATTGATCTGTACACAGCAGTGTTGGGCGGTGACATCACCCTTGATACTTTACATGGCAAATTGAAACTGAAAGTAAAACCAGAAACACAAAACGGCACAAAGACAAGAATAAAAGGAAAGGGTTTCCCTTTTTATAAATCAGATACACAGTTTGGTGACCTTTATATAACCTACTCCGTTAAGTTACCAGTGAATCTTTCTGAGAAACAGAAAGAACTTTTCACCCAACTTTCTACAATCGCTTAATTTTTTATCAGTAATCTGGTAACAATTTATTAATTAAACATTTGTTTGATAAATTCAAACAAATGTTTAACTTTGCGCCTTCATTTGAAAATGGGCAACACAGAAAAACATATTCATATACTTAAAATAGCAGAGGAATTATTTGCTGAAAAGGGCTTTGATGGCGCTACAGTAAGGGATATTGCCGAGGCTGCAGATGTAAATCTTGCAATGATCTCTTATTATTTTGGCTCGAAGGAAAAATTAATGGAGAGCCTGTTTAAAGAGCGTATGGTAATGATGAAGCTGAAAGTGGAAGCGCTTATTGAAAATAAAATGCTGACTCCCATCCAAAAAGTAGAAACACTGATAGATAATTATATTGAAAGGGTTATTGAAAAACAATCTTTTTATAAAATAATGTTGTGTGAACAAGTCATCAATAAAAATGTAATTATACTCAAACTTATAAAAGAATTGAAATTAAGCTATGCAGTACTACTCACTAACCTGATAGCTGAAGGGCAGAAATCAAAAATATTTAAAAAAAATATTGATGTCATGCTTTTAAGTAATACCATGACGGGTACTGTTACACAGCTTATGATCAATAAGGAATATTACAGGGAATTCAATAATTATAAAAAAATGCCGGTAGCTGAATTTGATATTTTATTAATGGCAAAGCTAAAAGAGCATTTAAAGAATGTATTTAAAGCAATATTAGGATATGACCAATAAATTAAAAGTAATCTTTGCTTCGTTTCTCTTTACATGCATAGCTGCAAATGCAGTGATGGCACAGGATACAAAGACTATCAGCCTGCAGGAGGCAATAGACATGAGCATTAAGAACAGTAAAAATCTTAAAGCTGCCAATGCACGTATTGATGAAGCAATAGCAGGGGTAAAAGAAGCATACAATAATCAATTACCCGATTTTAAGGTAAGCGGCAGTTACTTAAGATTAAGCAGTGCCAATGTTAATCTTAAAACAAAGAGCGATTCTGCAGGCAGCGGCGGTGGTACACCAAAGGTAAATTCAGCAGCGTATGGAATTGCAAATCTTTCTTTACCTATTTATGCCGGTGGCAGAATTAAATACGGCATTGAGTCCGCAAAATATCTTGCACAGGCAGCAAGCCTTGATGCTGATAATGATAAAGAGGCAGTGATATACAACACTACCAACGCATATATCAATCTATACAAAGCAGGTGCAGCAGTAAATATTGTAAAAGAAAACCTGCAGTCTTCCCTGAGCCGGGATACTAATTTTTCTAATCTTGAGAAAAACGGAATACTTGCAAGGAACGATCTGTTGAAGTCTCAATTACAAACTTCTAACATTGAACTTTCTTTATTAGATGCAGAAAATAATTTAAAGATTGCAAACGTAAACATGGACCTGATGTTAGGGCTTGCAGAAAATACAAATATCAGTATTGACAGCAGTTTTATAAAAACGGATCAGAATTTAATGTCCTTCCCTGATTATGAAACGGCTGCTTTGCAAAACAGGAAAGATGTGCAGGCATTGGCTTTAAGGAAGAAAGCAGCTACTACCGGGATTAAATCTGCAAGAGCCGAAGCATACCCTACCATAGGTCTTAGTGGTGGTTATGTTGCAGCATATATTCCACACCTGGTAACAATCACAAATGCGATAAATATTGGCGTGGGTGTTTCTTATAATATCGCAAGCCTATGGAAGACCAACACAAAATTATTGCAGGCAAAGGCAAGAGAAACAGAAGTAAATGCCAACGAAGAAATTTTGGGCGATGCAGTAAGATTGCAGATCAATAAAGATTACCAGGCTTTTTTATTAAGCCAGAAAAAAATAGATGTGTATGAGAAAGCAACAGAACAGGCAACAGAAAATTACCGCATCACCAATAATAAATACAATAACAGCTTAGTTACAATTACCGATCTATTAGAAGCAGACGTATCGCTTTTACAGGCTAAATTAAACAGCAGTTTTGCAAAAGCAGATGCAGTACTAGCTTACAATAAATTATTACAAACAGCAGGATTATTATCAAAATAAAAAAAGAACAAAAAATAAATAGCATTTTATGGCAACAACAATAAAAGAAGAGAACCAGAAAGAGGCAACTCCTCCAAAAAAGAGAAGCAAAGGATTTATAATAGTATTAGTATTGTTAGTGGTGGGAGGTGTATGGTTTGGCCTTACAAAATATATTCATGCGCAGCATCATGAAGAGACAGATGATGCTCAGGTAGAAGCAAATATCAGCCCTGTTATTTCTAAAGTATCGGGTTATGTTACAAAAGTATATGTAGATGATAACCAGTTTGTAAATAAAGGTGATACGTTGATGACACTTGATGACAGGGATATGAAAATAACTCTGGCACAGGCAGAAGCAGCATTGGGAACGGCGAAAAGCAATCTAAATGCTGCCCAGGCAATGAGCAATGCTGCAAGTAAAAATATTAATACTACCAATGCAGCCGTTTCAACCGCTGGTGCACAAATTGAAACTGCAAAGGTTAATGTATGGCGTACAAACCAGGATTATCAGCGTTATGAAAATTTAATAAAAGATCATTCTGTTACGCAACAACAATATGAGCAGGCATTGGCAGCGAAGCAACTTGCAGAAAAACAATTGCAGGTACTTATTGATCAGAAAAATCAGGCAACTACTCAAACAGGTATTGTTACTTCACAAACAAATGCTACAGCACAACAGGTAGGGGTGGCCAGCTCTATAATTAAACAAAGAGGAGTAGATGTAGAAAATGCAAAACTGAATTTATCTTATACTGTTATTACAGCACCTGAAAGCGGTATTGTTTCCAAAGTGCCGGTTCAGGAAGGACAATATCTGCAGGCGGGACAATCAACATTTAGCATTGTACTTAGTAATGATAAATGGGTAGTAGCAAATTTTAAAGAAACACAATACAACAGAATGCAGGTTGGTCAGAAAGTGACTATACATGTTGATGCATTTCCTAAACATAATTTTGAAGCAACATTAAGTTCTTTTGCTCCTGCAACAGGAAATAAATTTGCTTTATTACCAGCAGATAATGCCAGCGGAAACTTTGTAAAAGTGGTACAAAGGCTACCTGTGAAGATAGACTTCACCAACAAATCTGATTCGCTTGTAAAAAGATTAAGAGCAGGCATGAATGTAGATGTGGATGTGCATTTGAATTAAGCAGATTTAAAATTCAGCGTTTAGAATTTAATTTTTATCAGGATGGTAATGCAGGAAAATTTGGTGGAATATGGGGCAAGAAGGACCATTATAACTATTACGGCTATACTATGTGCCTTACTTGAAATTGTTGATACAACAATTGTGAATGTGGCGTTGAATGATATGCGTGGTAACCTGGGTGCTACGCTTACAGAAGTAGGCTGGGTTATTACTGCTTATGCAATCGGTAATGTTATCGTAGTACCAATGACGAGTTGGTTATCGCAGCAATTTGGCAGAAGAAATTATTTTGCTGCTTCCATCATGATCTTTACGGTATGTTCTTTTTTATGTGGCAATGCAAATGGAATTGTGGAACTGGTTATTTTCCGCTTTCTACAGGGCTTAGGTGGCGGTGCTTTACTGGTAACATCCCAAACGATTATTACAGAATCTTATCCACTAGAAAAACGTGGAATGGCACAGGCTATCTACGGTTTAGGTGTGATAATCGGCCCTACTCTTGGTCCGCCATTGGGAGGTTATATTGTTGATCATTTTCAATGGCCCTATATATTTTACATAAATATTCCGATCGGTATTATTGCGACCTTACTAACGTTGCAGTTTGTACGTAGTCCTAAATTTGCAGCAAAAAAAGCTATTAATGAAGTTGATTTTCTTGGTATCGGTTTACTGGCAATTACTGTAGGATCTTTGCAATATGTATTAGAACGTGGACAGGAGGATGATTGGTTTAACAGTAGTGTTATTATCTTATTGATCATTACTGCAGTGCTGGGCCTGTTCTTTTTTATCTGGAGAGAATTGCGTTACAAAAATCCCATTGTAGAATTACGGGTATTAAAAAATGGTAATCTCCGCATTGGTACTGTTATGTCATTCATCTTAGGGTTTGGTCTTTATGGATCTACTTTTATTATTCCGCTTTATACACAAAGTACACTTGGTTGGACAGCCCAGCAGTCAGGTATGCTGATGATTCCATCGGCACTTACAACAGCATTTATGATGCCTATTATCGGTAAGCTTCTACAACGTGGAATAAAACAACAATATCTTGTTGCTTTAGGGCTTTTCATATTTTTTGTTTACAGCTTTTCCGGTTTCAGAATTATATCCTCGGATACGGGTGCCGATGCGTTCTTCTGGCCACTCATTATAAGAGGTATAGGATTAGGTTTATTATTTATCCCTATTACTACTCTGGCTTTATCAACACTTAAAGGTCAGGAAATCGGGCAGGGTGCAGCATTTACAGGTATGATGCGGCAACTGGGCGGCTCATTTGGCGTAGCCACTATAACTACTTTTATTGCCCGGCAAACTATGAGTCACCGCAGTAACCTCGTAAATAAATTGGATGTAAATGATCTGATGGTGCAGCAAAGAGTAAGTGGGCTGCAACACGGTTTTATTGCAAAAGGAATGACGCCAGACGTGGCTTTAAAAGCGGCATACAAAGCGCTTGATCTTTCAATTTCGAAGCAAGCTGCCGTGCTTTCTTATATGGATGTATTTCTATATCTCGGTGTAATGTTTCTTATCTGTATTCCTTTTATTTTATTTGTAAGAAAAAGAAAAAGTAAAGGCAAAATTGATCTTTCAGAAGCGATGCATTAATAATTTTGGGCAATTAACAGTTTTTACAGCGGCTATCCATTACAAAGCCGGCACAAAGTGGACTCATATCTTCACCGATTTTTCAATTTCTACTTGACTGGCGGCAGCCAGGTAAGACTGCTCATCAGCAAAAAAATATCTAGCAGCATTATATATATTTTCTCATAAAAATATAAATTAAAATGCCCGGCAAATTCTAATTAAAGTTTACCGGGCATTTTAATTTATCAGATTTTTAAATTTAATCCTGTATTTCTTTTATATAACCGTTAAAAGATATTGGTTGCCTGTTTTGATCAGTAACATTCAAAGTAGCTTTGCCATTTGAAAAAACTGTAAGGAAGATCGTTCTAGCATTATGCACATCTTTCGTTTTAATACTGATCTCTTTTCTTCCCTGTTTCCCATTTGACATATCATAATTAAATTTCGTAGAAGTAAAATATATACCAGCATTCTCGGGATTTATGGGAGCAGTATATGCTACGCCGAAATAAGGCATGTCTGCTTTTACAGTATCCTTTGTAATCTCTAAAGAATAAGGAGATGTCAAAACTCTTCCCTGCCCAGCCATGGGAGATACATATTCAGGCACAAAAACAAATTTTTGGCTATTCAACATATCATTTATTAATTCTTTTTTATCTATATCAGAATGTTGGGCAAAACAATTATTTGTAGTAAGTGAAACTATAAATAACAGGACGGAAATTTTAATCAAGTTTTTCATTTTTGAAACGTTTAATAGTTAAAATAAGTTTAATGTAATAGACTTTAAAATTATTTGTTATTTCTTATAGTGCAGAAATGATGCCTTAAGCCGTTAATGGAATGTTGAATTTTAAAAATATTTAATATCATTTAAAGCATTACCTCTTTGGCGTATTGTTTTTCTTTTTTAAAAATATTTTATTTGTATACACAAACAGAACATCCTCATTATCATTATCATTATTTAAATTAAATATCGTGGCTCCCAACTCTACCGAAACCCTTGAGTTTTCAGATTCAGACCTGCACAAAATGGACATTGCTCTTGCAATGCTGGAAGAAATATTCTCCGCAAAAATAATAAGCATAAATGCTGGAGTTAGAAAAGAAGAAATGCTGAGTACCTCTCCTGAATTTGATATGACGGAATGGGTAAAAAATGATAAAGTCCGAAGTGTACTTGGCGGTAGGGCTACCCGACTGGAAAAAATTGCAGACAAAATAGTAAAGGCTAATAAAGCAATTTTAAAAAGGTGCTGCATTAGCTTTGCATAAATGTGAAATAATTTCATTGCAGAAAATTACCTTTAGTGCAAATAAATTATATGCACCCAACTATCGAAAATATACGCAAAACAAGAACGTGGTTATTAGAAAACATTACAGATCTTTCTATTGACCAATTAAATAAAACACCCAAAGGCTTTAATAATAATATCATCTGGAATATAGCTCATCTGATTGCTGCCCAGCAAGGTTTATGTTATGTAAGAGCAAGTCTGCAGCCGGTTGTAGAAGAAAAATATTTTATTGCCTTTAAAAGCGGCACCCGCCCTGTATCTTTTGTAGATGTTACTGAATTTGAAAAAATAAAGGAATTACTTTTTACATCTCTTGATCAACTGGAAATTGATTTAGATAATAATATCTTTAAAGATTATACAATTTTTAAAACAAGATATGGGGTTGAGATAAATGATATAAATGACTGCATTGCATTTTTAACTTATCATGAGGGGATGCATACAGGCGTAATCAGCCAATTAAAGAAACTTGTTGTGAGCACTTAAATATCTTGCCACAAATTTTTACTAAACTGTTCCAACCCGGGATCCCTGGCGCCCATCAAAAGCAATACACAGCTATCAGTAAAGTGAGACCTTACCGCTTCTAAAAAAGTATTTCTGTCTGATTGAAAAAAAGCATTTTTTCCAAGTGCGCTAATCTCTTTTATCAGATCATTTGCAGAAATATCTTTCACAGCTGTCCCACCTGCATAAAATATTTCACTCATCCATATTTCATCTTCCGGCCTTAAAACTGCAGCTATTTCTTTTACAAAATCATCTTTCAAAAACCGAGTTGGCCCATACCCGTGTGGTTGAAACCATGCAATTACCTTTGGGCTTAAAGCCTGGCATGCGGCAATAGATGCTGCACATTTTGCTGGATTATGAGCATAATCATCAATTACCCATACACCATTTTTTTGCCCAAGCACCTGGTGCCTGCGGTAAATACCTTCATAATTTCTTAAAGCCGTTGCACATGTTTCAAGCGATACGCCTATCTGAACTGCTACACTGGTTGCTGCCAGGGCATTCTCCATATTATGCTTACCAACAGTGTTTAAATTAAAGTCAACGCCATTTATTTTAAAACGAATATTAAATCCTTCCTGTATAAAATCAGTTGATGAAAAGCCAGCAGCGCTATTGCTTGAAAAATCCTTGTTGTTACCACCCGATAGTTTTTTTGATAATGAATTGGATTGATTTACAATAAATAATCCCCTAGTATTATTTTTAAAAATTTCAAACAAATGCATCAACTCTTCAATTTCCTGGTGATCTTTATCTACATTTAAAAGCAAGCCAACTTCCGGATGATACTGTACAATTGACCCATCACTTTCATCGGCTTCTATTACCAGCCACTCTCCTGCCCCAGCTTCCGCATTGCCTATCTTTCCTTCTTTAATAATACTTACAAGGCCGGCGCCGCTGATAATCCCCGGCTGCATACCAGCATGCTTTAAAATTTCGAAAAGCATTGCACTTGTTGTGCTTTTGCCAGATGTACCTGCTACTGCAATTGTCTTTTTACTCTTTGCAATTAAGGCCAGTAACTCACTGCGCTTTATAATAGGGATATTTAATTCTTTTGCTTTTTGTACTTCAGGAACAGTATCTTCTACTGCGGTAGAGACTATTACCAATTGTAATTCGGCATTTACACCAGTTCCATTTTGGGTAAAACAATTAATACCTGCAGCTTCAAGTTTTTGTTTAGTATCGTTCATCTCACGTGGTACAAAGTAGCGATCACTTCCACTCACTTTTTTACCAACGCCAGCCAGGTATTGAGCTAGTGCACTCATGCCCGTACCGGCAACGCCAATAAAAAAAACATTTTCAAAATCATCTATGGATGTAATCATTTCTGTTTACTTATTTTAAAAGGATGTGCTTCTGTATTTAAAATAACTTTCTTAAGATCCAGTTTATTTTCGGGCGCAAAAATAAGATACGCATATTTTAATGTCTCTCCAAAAAAGAAGCTTTCCATATCATTATACTGCTCATAAGTGTCTACATTTTTTAATGCTGCATAAGCTTCATCTGTACGGCAATGTGTGATAATATCTGTTACTATTCTTTTCCCCATCCACAAATATTCATCCTTGTGTGTAAGACGATACATGTAAAAACAACTTTCCAAATTCTCAGGACGTAATACATAATATGGACTGCTTATTTTACCTGTTACAAAATTAAATTCTTCCGGCTCAATATTATATTTAGTCCACATGTAGTAATTCGCTTTTTGAATAGCAGCACCTGTAGTAATATCACCTGAAAAAGCACAGAGGCCTGCATAAAAAGCATCTAAAGCACCATAAACTGTAGCAGTTTCTTTTCCTGTATTCATATTTACATGACGCATAAAAGTGCCATTATCGGTTTTATACAAAAGGTATTTTTTTATGGCTGCATTGTGTGCATCAAAAGCAACTTTAAAATCTTTATCGCCAAAAAGAAGCCAGCATTTATAGAGGTATTCATAATAAGAATCGATATAACCGCTTATATGCGATTGATTACTTTTCCATTCTCCTGTGAGTACATTTATCCGCTCGCCTACAAGGTCTATTTTACTACGCCTCGCATATACTTCCATTATTGCTTTTTTCGCAATGTTGTAATAGACTGCATTGCCGGTAAGCTTTGAAAGCTTACCAAACTCCATCATTAATGTCCCTATCTCCGCAGGATTATTGATGGAATCTCTTACAGCACCGGTTTGTAAATGCACATAACGATACGGCATACCTGTAGGTGTTTTAAATGCCGGTAACATCCTGTTGGCAAGGTCTGTTGCAAGTTCCAGGAATTTTTTATTGCCATCCATTTCATACGCAGTAAGCAATGCACCCAATTGCCTTATGGTTATTTCAAATATCTGTATCTCATCGTCGCAATTAAAATTAAGTTTAGTAAGTATCAATTCTTTTGCCTCATCTGCCTGCTTTGTAAGACCTAATATTACGAAAGTATCCCACGCATCTACCGGGGTCATCAAAAGGGAATGTTTATACCAGTTTTTACCAGTCTTGCTCAGTGGCTTCAATTCATCATATCCATAAGCATATTTCATATAACCTTCCCATGCATGTGCTGCCGCTTCTTTTACTTTTTCAGTCATGCTATCCTTCATTGCTTTAGTAAAATGAACATCTTTCTGAGAAAATGCCGTACCTACCGAAACTATTATCCAAACTACAAGAGAGAAAAAATTCTTCTTCATAAATAAAATAATTGAGTTGCTAATTTACTCGATAAAGTTGGTACAAAATATGAGATGATTAATTGTAGTTCAGTTAAGGTTTAATTAACAGCGATAAATGAACTAATTGTATCTATAAAACGTTTATAATTATATTAAAAAAAATAAAATGAAAGCTTTTCTTTTTGCAGCTATTTCAATGACGTTATTTATTTCATGCATACAATCAAAAGGTAGTAATGCAGAGAATGTAATCATAATCAGCGATATTCCTCAAACTAATGAAGTAGTTGCTACTTTTTCTGAAGGATGCTTCTGGCATGCAGAAATTGTGTTCCAAAGTTTGGTAGGAGTACGTGATGCAGTTTCTGGTTATGCAGGTGGTCATACTACAGATCCCACTTATGAAAAAGTTGCAAGTGGCACAACAGGCCATGCAGAAACAGTAAATGTATATTACGACCCCTCAAAAATCAGTTACCGCACTTTGGTCAGAGCGTTTTTTGCAAGCCAAAACCCTACAGAGATTAACAGGCAGGGTAATGATGAGGGAACGGAATACCGTTCCATTGCATTTTACAGATCTCCTGAAGAGAAAAAAATAATAGACGAAGAAATTGGCAAGGTAAATAACACTAAACAATATAATAGTAAGGTTGCAACTGAAGTAATCCCATTTTCAAAGTTTTACAAAGCTGAAGATTACCACCAGGAATATATAAGTCACAATCCGGGCAATGGTTACGTACAAAATGTATCCATACCGGATTTTAAAAAATTTAAAGCATCTTTTAAAGAAGGAGTTTTTAAATAGAAAACAGGTGATAAATTTATAGTCCTAGTTTTTCAACCTGCTTTAAATAGTCATATTGCAGATCTTCATGTAAGGCATCAATACCTGCATTTATCTTTTTTACTAAACCTGCATAGATATTTGCAAGTGCCACACTCTTATTAAAATTTAAACCCGTTTGTTTTAATTGATCACAAACATGCATTAATATTTCTACCAGCGTTTGTTCATTGCCGCTGTATCTTATAAATTTATTCGCCGTACGTACAACTTTACGGATTGTTTTTTTAGCTAAAAAAAAGTTAGTGCTATTCAGGTTAAGCAATTGCAGATCAATCTCAGTTTTTACCGCATTAATATAACCTTGCTCGTCAGTTGCTTCAAACAAAAGATAAGTTAGCAATTCTTTATTTTCTTTTTTAAACCTGCCCAGCCTGAGTGTAAGTGCGATCAGTTCATTTGCCTGCAGGCTTTCCAATTCCATTTTTATTTCTTTTAAAGACGCAGCTTTCATTCAGCCAAAATAGTGAATTATTACAAAGTGTTAAAAATAAAAATGCCGCTTAAGAAAACGGCATCAAATATTTTATTGTTTTTTGGCAGGGGCCATTTTGTGATGATGGTGATGATGCTTATGATGTTTATGATGTTTACCCTTTTGAGGGCCGTTTGCAGCAAATGTTGCAGTACTTAAAATGGCAAAAAGTGCTGTTAAAGCAAGAATTTTTTTCATAATAAATTTTTTATTCTATAAATCTAAATTGAAAGCTGCAAATAACTGAATGGTATTTGGTTATCAGCAGGTTAATTCACAAGACAGGTAATATTGATTTTAGAGATAATTTATCTTGAAAATTTTAGGGCAGGGAGATACAGGTGCTAGCTAAGTATAAAACTTGATTAAAAAGAAAAAACCTTCGGAACCGAAGGCTTTTCACAGAAAAAGTTTACAAAAGATATATTGAATACTAAATAGTTTGTGGCTTCAGAAATATTGGAATGCAAATATCAGTTGGATTCGATGCTGTAATTGTAGAGATTCAATAAAAATTGTGTAGTTATTGTTCTACTTTATTTTATAATGCATTGGAAATATGGCTGATATAAAATCATTTAATTAAATTGCACAAAACCAATTCCTATTTATGCGAAAAACATTATTTGCATTCTCCTTTTTGCTTTTGCACACAACCGCCACTAAAGCACAATTTTATAAATCGTTTTTACCCTCCCCGGCTTTTACTGATTCATTACAAAAAGTTGTACTATCTTTTTCTGATAATTATTATAGTATACAGGGTAATGTGCTCAGCACACAGGAAGATGTCGATACTTATCAATCGATGATAAATGTACCGGGAGCTAAAAATTCGTTGATCTATCGTTTCCATTCAGAAAGAGATACCACTGCAAGCTGGCAGGCCATCATGTATAAGGGGGAAGACTTTAAAGAGGCTGCTAAAATCTATAAAAACACTTTTCGCTACGTAAGTAAAGCACGCCTTAATATTGGTGGTTTCACAATTGGTTTTGCAGGAAATATGGAAGAGCCAAGCGAATCGTTAAGATTTACTGCAAGCATATTGAAAGCTGTGTCAGGCAACAATGATTACAAAAAATTTGTTGCCGAAGTAGAAATGGTTAACTCTTTTACCGGTTGGGAAGTACACCTGAACCTGCACAATAAAAAAGACGACATGGATAAATATTAATTTATTCTGACGGTATTTCTTTACTACATTTAGCAATATCGGCAGCAATATTATAAATATAATTGAACTGGTCAATTACAGATTTAACTTCTACTAATTCTTCTTTAGTTGAAGTTTCAAGATTTCCAAGTAGCACTTCTTCCCGCCTTTTTTCTAAAAGATACATCGCATGCTCATTTATTTTATTCAGTGAGAAACGATCAGCTTGTTCAGGCTCACCTTGTTTTACTTCGAGATAGTGTGCAGCAGATTGAAAAGAGAACTGTGTATTTTCTATTACAGGCAAAAGATCTATTGATCTGAATCGATTTTCTTTTACATTAAGATAATAGGATAGAGTAGCGAAATGTGAAGTGAGGATATGATTGAGCACGACAAACCTGTGAATATTTGTAGCGCTTTTTTGAAAACGTTTTGGTTCAGTAAGCATGCGATTAAATGCATCAGAAACATTTGCCAATGCAGTTAATAAATTACGCCGCACCAGTTTAAATTCTTTTAACATAGGTTTCTTGTCCGAACTATATGCACCGGCAATTACCCTGTAATAATCGAGGTTGGCATTTAGCATTTTTATCATGTAAGATTTAATAGTAGTGTGTTCCCATGCGGGAATAAAAAATATACTTGCTACAAATGCGATCAGTGAGCCGATGGCAGTATCAATAACCCTGTCAGCTAATAATATCCTCAAAGTAGCCGGGTATAAAAAATGAAAAAAGATCACAAGATAAGGTGTCATGGCAAGCACCATTATAAAATAATTTGTACGGATAAAAGAATAACTGATCACCATACAGATCAACATTATTATAAGCAATGCTGTTTTATCTTTTACAAAATAGAGCAGTACGGCGCCTGATAAAATTCCGAGTACAGTTCCGATCAACCTGTCTTTATTTCTTCGTTTAGTAAGGCTGTACGCAGGTTTTAATATCACTACAATTGTGAGCAATATCCAGTAACTATGGCCAATATGGAATATTAATGATGTAAGGTAACCTACAAGCAATGCTACGGTTACCCTCACAGAATGCCGGAAAATATTTGAATCCAAATTCAGATTATTGAAAAATATTGCAGGACGAAGATCCTGTGCTTCTGCATAATTGCTTTGATCGATAGAATCACCTGTAGCTTTCTTTATTTTTTTATCGTAGCTGGTGTAGTGATGCAGGCCATTAATTTTTTCAGTGAGATATTGCACATTGCTTACAATTCGGCCCAGACTTATAAAATCATCCAGGTTTTCTTTGTTCATGTAATGCTGCCGCATTGATTCAAACAGGTCACGAATTTCTTTTGCTGATGCAAGATTATTATTTGTTGCAGACGAATGAAGGCCGCTTTTTACAGCCAGGCCAATAGCTTTCATTTCTTCTGTAAGAGACTCTATATGGCTTCCCATTTTGGTAAGTATACCCGTGTCATCAAATTGCTGATGCAAAATTTTATAATCACGGAAACCAGTCATTATACTTTCAAATAACTCGGCAACATCTACATAAATTTTAAGCAACACACGCCCCTTCTGTGTAGACTCTCTGACAATTGTCCTTGTTTTAAATAAAAGATCACTAAGGAGGCTTTGTTGGTTTTGTATCATTACCTGCTGCTCCAGAAGAGATTGGTATGTTTTTTCATAATTGGGATCTGCTTCATAAAATTCTCCACGCAGGTGAAGGTATTCCCCTATCTCAATTATAAAATCGCCCAGTATCTGTTGAATTATTTTATATGGCCTTATTGTATATAATGCCAAACTAAACAGCATGTACCAAACACCACCGGTAAGTATGTACATCGCATTTTTCCAAATCAAAACACCATGTATAGGATTTTCGAAACTCAGTATCATTATCAGCAAAGCTGCAATACCAATAGAAGAAATGCGGACACCATACACCGTTAGCATTGAAAACAAAAATCCAAAGATCAGAATTATTAATGCGAGTATTATGGAAAAAGACGCAGCATAAGAAACGATCACATATACAGTTACTATAACGATGTTACAAAATAGCATTCCATTGAACCTGTGTATTACAGGCCCAGGGGTATCTGAAATACTGATGCACAATGCGCCTAAAGACATAAAAATACCGAGAGATAAAAAACCAGAATACCCCATTATCAAAGCAGGTAAAGCAATACCAGCTGTCATTCTCACACCTTCACTTAAAAAGCGTCCATTTAAAAAATTCTTATATGAATTAATATTTTTCACAATTACTGAAATAAGCATTCAAAAATCCTGCTAAATGCTGCAAGTAAGATAGTTATAAATTATCTTTTAATTGATAGATGATTTTTTTTGATTACAAGCAAAAATTTGGCACAGTTTTTCTATTAACGGGTGTAATTGATAAAATATTTATTTATCGATTACCCTTATAAAATTATTAAAAACATTAAAATTATGATTATGAAAAAAATATTATTTGTAATAGTTATTGCAGCTGGATTGGTTGCATGTAAATCAAAATCGGCAACGGATTCTGAAACAAAAAATCTGTTATTACTTCCTGATACTCCAAAACTAAATAATAGTTATTTGACGGATACAGGGAAAGTTTCTGCAGCAAATATGCGTAGTGGCAGTGAGGGTGTCAATAGTAATACTGTAACAAGAAACACAACAGGAACACATACAAGTCATACAGCAAACTCATCATCTTCATCTAATACAAGTACATCTTCTTCTGGTAGCACTGCTCCCGCAGCTGCACCTGCAAAAAAAGGATGGAGTAAAGCTGCCAAAGGTGCAACAATTGGTGGTGTAGGTGGGGCTGTAGCTGGTGCTGTAATAGGACATAATGCCAAAGGAGCAGTTATTGGTGGTGTACTGGGTGCTACAGGTGGTTATATAATTGGTCGTAGTAAAGACAAAAAAGATGGTAGGGTAAAACATTAAAACCAGCTTCTTGTTATACAATGCACTTACAAGTTGTAAGTGCATTTTTTTTATAATTTAATTCATACATTTGAATCATGTCATGTAATTTTAATATCCCATTTTCGGTTTCGGCAGAAACAATAGTTAGTAAAGCCAGGCACACAGTTGAAAGCCAGGGCGGCACTTTTAATGGAGACGAAAATTCCGGAAACCTTAATGTAAGTATCTTTGGAAATACTATTGTAGGATCTTACAGTATTAATGGCCAGGAATTGAGTGTTATTATTTCAGAAAAGCCTTTTATCGTTCCATGCAGTACTATTGAAAGTTTTCTTACAAAACAATTAAGTTAAACATTATAGTTTTTTAATCAGCTCACGCTTATGAATAAAGGAAGGCTAGAAGCTTTCAGTGATGGTGTTATTGCAATCATCATTACCATTATGGTACTCGAAATAAAAGTACCGCATGATGATTCTATACAAGCATTGAAGCCTATGCTGCCGGTTTTTTTAAGTTATATTCTCAGTTTTATTTACGTTGGTATTTACTGGAACAATCACCACCACATGTTTCAATTAGTGAAGCATGTAAATGGTAAAGTTTTATGGAAAAATATGCACCTGCTTTTCTGGCTTTCCCTTATTCCGTTTGCAACGGGATGGATGGGAGAAAATCATTTCAGCAAATGGCCTGTAATTGTTTATGGTAGCGTTTTGATGATGTGTGCTGTAGCATACGCGCTCCTCGTAATTGATCTTAGAAAACTGCACGAAAAAGACTCTCCATTTGCGATTGCTATTGGTAAAGATGTAAAAGGTAAAATATCGATGCTTTTTTATTTCGTTGGAATTCCTTTATCATTTGTCAGCCCCTGGTTAGGTATTTTAATGTATGTAATTGTAGCATGTATTTGGTTCATCCCTGACAGAAGAGTTGAGAAAAGATTAATTAAGGAAGAACATTAAAAAAATAAAGCCTTTACAAAATGTAAAGGCTTTTAATTATACTTATTTTTCCGATAACCATTTATTTTTTCCCCACCCTGGTATCACATGTTTTTCACTGTGGTAAGAAGAGCGAACTAACGGACCACTTTCAACATAGTCAATCCCGATCTGGTATCCTATTTCACGGTATTCAGCAAACTCATCCGGATGAACAAAACGTTCAAGCGTTAAATGTTTTTTAGTTGGTTGTAAATATTGCCCTATTGTTACCACATCTACCCCACTGTTGTAAAGATCATGAAGTGTTTGTACCACTTCTTCTTTCTTCTCCCCAAGGCCAAGCATTATCCCGCTCTTGGTTCGCATGCCACCCGCTTTTAAAATCTTTAAGGTTTCCATGCTTTGCCAGTATTTGGCCTGTATGCGTACCTGGCGTGTAAGCCTTTCCGTTGTTTCTATATTATGGCTTACTACTTCCGGTGCTGCGTCAATAATGCGTTGTATATTTTCTTTTTGTGCTTTAAAATCCGGAATTAAAGTTTCTAAGGTGGTTTGTGGGTTTAATGCTTTAATGGCTTTAATGGTATTGTACCAGATAATGCTTCCACCATCTTTTAGCTCATCCCGATCTACAGAAGTAACTACGGCATGTTTTACTTTCATGAGGTTGATGGCTTCTGCTACTCTCTGAGGTTCATCCCAATCTACAGCAAGCGGACGACCTGTGGCGACGGCACAAAAGCCGCAACTACGGGTACAGATATTTCCTAATATCATGAAGGTAGCCGTGCCTTCACCCCAGCATTCCCCCATATTAGGGCAATTACCGCTTTCGCAGATGGTATGTAATTTATGCGTATCTACAAGGCTGCGTACGTGCTTGTAGTCTTCGCCGATAGGAAGCTTTACTCTTAACCAGTTGGGCTTTTTTAAACGTGGCTCTTCTGCTGTTATTTCGTTACTGCTACAACTCATAATGGTATAAATATTCTAAACAGGTCTGTAATGTTCCACAAAGGTATGCTGTACAAGTGAGTGACACAACTATGATGCTATGGAAAACAAATGCCGGTAAAAAAATTCTTCTTTTCGAAATTCCGGGCTTTTATTTACGACGGCCAAAAATAAAAGAGACATAAGCAGAGATAAAGTATTGCTTAGGCTCATTGTGAATGATCTGCTCAATTTTTTTGCTGTAAAATTCCCCCGTAAGCCCTACTTCTATAGCGCTGATCATTTCATTGTATGTACCATAATCAAAGCGAACTGCTGGTTTTATGTAAAGACCCGGAGTCACTTTAACCTTGTTCCAGCCGGTGCCGAAAGAGGGACCGTTTGCAATAACCGCAGGATTTAAAAATAGGTTACTATCAGGTGAATTATATCCGACATAAGCAAAGGAACCATCCTGCTTTTGTACATTAACCAGGTACGGGCGAAGCAGGCCTATGATAGCACCGGCACCGATATTTGCGGTGACACTCACACCATTTTTATTGCCTTTATTACCCAATAAAAACTGTTGCTGCACACCCAATTTTACAGGGTAAAAGAAATTTATTTTACCAAATATGAGCGATGCGCCCGTATAGATATTCTGTTGTTTCTCTTCTTTTACATGTTTACGCTCAGAGAATTCAAACTGGAAAAGCAATGATTTTTTTACTGATTGTGCACGTCCCACTTCTAAAAAAGCGCCATAGCCATCAGAGGCAAGTTTAATGCCGCCGGCAAAATGTTTTCGATAAGTGATCACACCTTCTTCTTCCTGCTTTGCCATTGCATTGATACGCTCCTGGCGCTCTATCTTCTTATCTTTTCTTGTATTTTTTTCCTTCTCCTGTTGTGCTATTGCTGATGAAATAGTTGCTATTGACAACAGCATTAAAAATATTTTCTTCATGGATGCTCTTTACTTGAGTAAATTTACACAAAAAACGGTGTTGTGCTGCAAGTTAGATTCAATTATTAAAAGAACTGCTGCATAATGTGTTTATAAAACATTAAAATTTAAAATAATGACAGCAAGTATTGTTTATAAAGGAGATCTACGTTGCGAATGCACTCACGTTCAGAGCGGAACAGTGCTAGAAACGGATGCCCCTACCGATAACCGTGGTAAAGGGGAAAGATTTAGCCCGACCGATACCGTATGTGTAGCTTTAGCAACCTGCATGATAACTACTATTGGAATTAGAGCGGCAGATATGAAAGTAGACCTGAGCAATACCAAACTGGAAGTGACCAAGCATATGCAGAGTGAGCCAAGACGTATTAAAAAAATTGAAGTAACGTTAAATTTTCCTCCCTTGGGTTTGGATGAAAAAGATCAGGTTTTATTTGAAAAAATAGGTAATGCCTGCCCGGTATTGAAAAGCCTGCACCCTGATGTGGAAGTGGTTGCAAAATATAATTGGTAAAACTTAAAATTTAGGATTTATGATATGTGATTTATGAATGTTTTAGAATTTGATGTTTATTATTTAGTATTTCTTTATTTAGCATTTAGAATCTTATTCCCGATAGCACATTGTAAGCAAAGCCGATGATCGCAATATTCATTTTTTAAGCGGATGAGTGCCTGCGAATCAAATGCATTTTTGTTTTCAATGCCGAGCGATTGAAATCCTTTCGTGATATTGTTTTTTTCTGCCGATGTTTTCTCCAGCCATTGCAGTGCTTTGCTTTTTAATATTTCGTTTTTATTAAAAAGACCGTAAGCATACAAAACAGGAATGACGGTATTGATCAGGATATTCTGTATCATTTGTTTGCCGAGGGCTTTCTTTTTAAAAGCTGTAGACTCATCCGGCACATAATGATAATTCCAATAATCATTTGCGGTAACAGCTAATAATTTTTCCACTTCTTCTATATCTTCTGCTTCTTTTATTTTTGAAAAGAGGTGAAGACTCTCCTGTATCAATGCAGCTAATTGTGCCAAACGTATAGTAGGGAAATTTGCCGGACGCATGCGTAAAAAATAAAGTGAAATATGAATTTGCGGAAGATCATATTTCTTTCGAAGAAAAATATATTCTTTCTGCAACATCCGTGGATAGTCTTCAGTAAAATCTTTTTCCAGCAAACCAGCCTGCCCTAATAATAATGCTTCCAGTTGATGGATCTGATTTTTATGTTTAGCTAAAATATTTAATGGCAATGATTGTGCAATGGCTTCAAAGGCATCGCTGTTTATTTTTATCCCAAAATTACGTGCAAGCAGCCACCAGAAAGTTTCTTCCCAATGCTGTTTATTCTTCTGCAACATTTTCTG
>JBDSIB010000094.1:0-5759 GCA_039918155.1 Ferruginibacter sp. | reverse complement strand
ATTTTTTCTTCATTAGCTTTTATATCATTCGCAATTGCTTTTACTTCTTCTGTATTTCCCTTTTCAACTTCTTCAACCAATTCAACAATCAACTCCTTATTTACTTCACTAAAATTATTTACAAAGTTTAATGGGTTTTGAATTTCATGTGCAATGCCTGCGGTAAGTTCACCAAGCGAAGCCATTTTTTCGGATTGGATTAATTGTGTTTGTGTTTCTTTTAAGGCTAACAAACTGTTTTGGACTTCCTCCTTCTGCTGAGTGAGCAGGATATTTATCTTTCTTTTTTGTTGCAGATTACGTAATAACCAAAAAGTGGCAAACAGAATAAAAGCTATCACTCCTGCGAGTATATAAAATCTTATTTTAGTTTTCAATTGCTGCCCGGCTTCTTTTTTAGCCTGTTCTAACTGCTGATCATTCAAGGTTTGGTTAAAAGCAAAATTCTGTGCTTCCGCTATTTTTGATTGGTCCTGCAGGCTATCATTAAGCACAGTAAAATCTTTCAGGTATTTATAAGCACTGTCAAGCTGTTTATTTTCGTTATATAATTCTGATAATTGTTTATAAACATCCGACAGGCGTTTAGGATTATCGATTTTTAATACTTCATTTAAGGCAAGCAGGGAGTAATAAAATGCTGAATCTATCTTTCCTTTTTTTTGAAATATTTTGCCAATTCGCAATTCTGCATCTATAACGATATCTAAACGTTTGCTTTCAATGGCCGGTGCTATGCTTTTCCGGGAAAGCATCATGGCAGAATCGTTACTGGTATGCATTTCATAGTACTCGGCCAGTGCATTACTTGCCAGCGCCAGCCATTGGGCATCTCCTTTTTGTAATGTTTCCCGGTATAATAATGATGTATAGTGATACGAGGAGTCGTACATTTTCAGGTTGTTGTAAGCATTGGCAAGGTTAAAATTTATGGTAAGATTATAATTGACGCTTATGGCTGGTTGTTGGGCTAAAGTTGAATAATAAATAGACTTCATTTTTTTCACATATTCCAATTGCTTTTCGTAATCGCCGATGTTATCATAAATAGCAGCGAGTAAACGGGTTTGATAAAATATATAATCCGAACCATTTCTGGAAATGGGACGTGAATTTCTTTCCGTTTTTAAACGCTCCAGTCTTTTAATGTTTTGCAGGGAGAGTACTAGTGCATTTGGGTCATTTGCGGAACGATGAAAATTGGTGGCCAGTTGAAATGTTGCATCAGCTTCCAGATAAGTGTCATTGATCTTTTTTGAAAGATTCACAGCCTGTTGCAAATACACCGACCCGGAATCGTTCTTTTCCATAACAAATGCAAACATGCGTCCGATTTCTATTAATCTGATTACTTTACCGGTATCTGTTTTTTCTTTAGGTAATAATCTGATCAAGCTATCTACCTGGTTTCTCTGCCCAAACAGCCACGTGTAACCAAATAGGAAAATAATAAGTGTGAATATTTTTTTCATTCATCGTTGTTTTATGCAGATAGATTAATAATAAATGTTGCACCCTCAGCATTTTTCGTTTCCACTTTTATTTCCCCGCCATGCGCTTTAATAATATCATAGCTCAAACTCAATCCCAGTCCCGTTCCCTGGCCGGTTGGTTTGGTGGTAAAGAAGGGTTGAAAAATTTTATCGGCAATGTTTTGAGGAATGCCGTTGCCGTTATCGCTCACGGAAATAGTAATGCCCCTGACCCCTGAAGGGGAACCGGTTAAGAAAGTCTTTATGGAAACAGTTGGTTCATAAGTTTCGTCGGTTACTTTTTTCTTTTCTGCTACCGCATAAAATGCATTAGTTAGTAAATTCAAAATCACCTTTCCGATATCCTGCTGGACTATATTTATTTTTTCTATTGAACTATCAAAATCAGTTTTGATAGTTGCATTAAATAATTTGTCTTTTGCTCTTATGCCATGGTAGGAGAGACGTAGGTATTCATCACACAATGCATTGATATCTGTTGGCTCTTTTTGTCCTTTGCTAGCCCGCGAATGTTGCAGCATTCCTTTTACAATGGCATCTGCACGCTTTCCATGATGGTTTATTTTTTCCAGATTTTGAATAACATCATCAGCAATTTCTTTTGCATCTTCAGTATTGCCATTATTCAATTCGGTTTTCATCTCATCCAGTAATTCTTTACTTACTTCGGAAAAATTATTGACGAAGTTTAAAGGGTTTTGTATCTCATGTGCAATGCCTGCAGTAAGTTCCCCCAAGCTGGCCATTTTTTCACTCTGTATCAATTGGGATTGTGTGGATTTAAGTTCGTGCAATGACTCATTTAATGCTGCTGTTCTTTCTGTTACCTGTTGTTCCAGTACTTCATTTTGATTGGCTAATAATTGTTGTTTCTCCTGCTCTTGTACCAGGTTCTGTGTGGAAAGATTTTGCACTTCGGCAAGTGTTGTCCGTAACTGATTGTTGGTATTTGAACTCTGAATGCCCAGGTAAAATGACATACCTATTGGAAAGCTCATTTGCGCCATGTAAAATAAAAGCTGAGCTGCAGTACTATCTATAGGAACAAACGCACTAAGAATACAGGATATAAGATAAACTAACACACCTATCAATATTATAGGTGCATCCTTTTTATGATTTCTCATTGCCCATATACAGACATACCCGCCCTCCATCAAATAAATAGTGGGAAAGAGATAAGTGACTGCGAAATAAGCGACTGTTCCTTTAGTAAAGAGCCAAATAACCGCAGCTACCGAAAACAGAATTAGTAATTTAAAAACGGCACGGCGTGGGTAGTTAAACAAACTATAAATAGTAAGCACGATAAATAAGTTTCCAATCGTGTATGCAATAGCTTCAAAATAAAACACCCACATTCCCAAAGCAACATCGCCATAACGTTCTGCCCCCCAAACCTCTATGGGTAAAGCATTCAGGCCTATAGCGAGCATAGAAACTGCATAGTACAAATTCACTTTTTTACTTTTATCGAACAGGAAATACACGAGGTAAATAAAACCGATGAGGAGTAAGGCGCCGGAGAAAATGCTGAAAAGGATAATGTACATCTTCATTTGATGCTCGTCTACACTGTACTTTTCAGCAGCGGCCTGGAAACTGTTTATATACAGGTTAAAAACAGGCAGCGTATAGTTGAGATTAGAAATATATGGAATACCTGGTTCGTATGCTGCTCTTACGGCAATTACATTTTGTGTATCTCTCCATAAATTAATTAGAAATGGCTGGGGAGAAGGAAGATATGCTGATACCTTTTTCGGATCATTACTAACCGTTCCATATTTCTGAATGAGTTTACCATTTAAATAAACTTCTGAAGCAGTGTACTGCTCAATATGTGCAGACAATACCTGGTCTTTTAAAGAACTGTCAACACTTACATGTAACCGCAGCCAAATAATTCCTGATTGGTGAAGTTGCGGATATTGCGATATATCTTTGGTAAGGTCAATTGCCGACCATTTGCTATCATCCAAATATGGATTGGCAAATTGTACACTGTCTCCTGCATACATCGTCCAGCCAGTTAGTAATGTATCTTTTGCCGGTAAATTATTTAGTTGAAAAACTTCCTTATGCTGTGCCGAAACTTTTACTGACACAAGCGATAAAAAAATGATCAGAAAATAAAATTGCTTCATTAATTTTTATTTAGCGGAAGATGAATGGTAAATGTTGTTCCCTGTGTTTCTTTAGATTCTACTTTTATTTCTCCGCCATGGACTTTAATAATATCATAGCTAAGGCTCAAACCCAAGCCAGTGCCTTGCCCTGTTGGTTTGGTAGTAAAGAAGGGTTGGAAGATTTTGGCTACAATGTTTTCTGGAATGCCGTTGCCGTTGTCGGTAACTTTTATTTCTAGATTATCGCCATTCTTTTTTGTGGTGATTAAAACAGTTGGCTGATAAGTTAACCCGCCTTCGACAAGCTCAGGCTGACATCTCGATTTTTCGGCTACTGCATAAAACGCATTGTTTATTAAATTCAATATAACTCTTCCAATATCCTGCGGAATGATATTAATATTTCCAATCGTTTCATCAAAATCAGTTTTTAATGTAGCATTAAAAGTTTTATCTTTTGCCCGAAGCCCGTGATAGGAGAGACGTAAATATTCATCTGCCAATGCATTGATATCTGTTGATTCTTTTTTCCCTATGCTGCTTTGAGAATGTTGCAGCATTCCTTTTACAATATCACCGGCACGGTTGCCATGGTGATTTATTTTTATCAGGTTTTGTTTTACGTCTGCTGCAATGGCTTTTGCTTCTTCAATATCTCCTTTATCTAATTCTGCATTCATTTCATCAATGAGTTCATTGCTGACATCACTAAAATTATTTACGAAATTTAATGGGTTCTGAATTTCATGTGCAATGCCTGCGGTGAGTTCTCCAAGACTGGCCATTTTTTCTGATTGTACCAATTGTGCCTGTGCAGCTTTTAATTCCTGCAATGATCTTTCTAAAGCACTATTTGTTTCTTCAATGGCTTTTCTTTTCTGTTCCAGTTCCTCAATGGTTTCTTCCAGTAAAATAGCAGTGGTACGTTTTACTTTTTCTGTACGGTCGAGTTTAAATTCGGAAATGGTAAAATCGCTATCCGCTTTTTTCAGTGCCTTTAAAAGAATATCTTTTTCTTCGGCTGAAATCTTTTCATTTGACTGAACAGCATCTAAAATATTTTGAAGGTGTTGGTTCATTGTTTAGATTTAAAAAAATGTCTTATTATTTCTTCTTCTCTTTTTTCAGTTTTTTATCTTCTTTTGCGGGCGGTAAAAAATTTTCTCCGGTAATAACTTTCTTTCCTGTCTTATCTTCCAATGCCAGTCTTGCATCTTTCGCAATTTTTCCTCCTTTCTTTCCTGCTGCAGCATTTTGTTGTAAGCCTTCTGCTTCATCTGTTTCAGCAATTTGCCTGGTAGAAAGTTCTGCCAGAGCAGTAAATATTAATTCTGCTTCACTCATATGATCACGAAGATTTTGAGTTTTTAAACTTTTTAAATCTTTATGTTTTTTTACTGTAAGCCCTGTCCATTCCTGGTGAATAACATTTGTTAGAAATGCAAACTCATCTCCTTTTTTTACACCGCTTTCTTGCCAGTAATCAGTTAATTTATTCCGGGTTTCCTGGCCGGTCATTCTTTGTTGAATCCACTTTTCGCTTCTGCCCAATTTTTGCCAGTTATCTCTTGCCCTATCAAGGCTTTGTGCCGGGTCAGCTATTTCCTGCATTCTTTCATAACCTACTTTTGCCAACCATTGTTTAAATGGTTCTGCTTTTGGTGAAGGGATTGACTGAATGAGCCGGAGAAGTCGTTCGGTATCTGCAACATCTGTAAGGCGCATTTTGCCATCGGCTGCTTTCATTTTCAACCCGTGACCGTTTGTCACGGTTTCATTGCCTTCTTGTTTTAAACGCTGTTTCAATTTTCGCCAATAGGCTAATGGATTTATACTTTCTGTAAGTATAGCTATCACATCAGTTACAGAAAAATACCATTTTTCTTTTTCGGCATCCCAATGTGTACGCACTTTTTTTTCTTCAAATAATTTTATTTTGTTTGTCATACGGTAAAGTTTTATTTCAATATGATCGAAATGTTATTTGTATTTTTTTACTCATTAGAATTACCGAAGTACAAGAGTGCGACGCCACTGAACCCCGATAGCAGTACAAATGCCGGGCTCATAAAAATTTTACTTTTCCTTTAACGCAATCACGCAGGTTGTAAGATTATGCATTTCTAAATTTCCACCG
>JBDSIB010000093.1:0-15201 GCA_039918155.1 Ferruginibacter sp. | reverse complement strand
ATAATAGTTGTTTTTAATTTATTTTTAAGACATCTTCACCTACAGAAATTATAATAAATAAAAATGGTAGCTTCATTTACTTAGCTGTTGATCGTTGTGGAAAAACACACAACGATGGCGAAGGTGGTTGGGAAGTTCAGCGGAGGTGAACTGCATATGGCAGCGTACTTAAGGGTTTTTATTTGGAAAAATAAAACAAGCGGAACTCGTTATTTCGATTAGGATTATCACTTTCGACCTATAAAGAAATCCCTCACCCTCAAAGTATCCCACCCACACTGAAAACCCTTTCGAATAATTGTTCAATAAAGAACTACTGCTGAATGGCTGGCGGATAGGAGCGGCACCGAAGCGTAGCGCAGGTATAGCGGATAGCCGCAACTACTGCTGATTATTGTAAAATGCTGACAGCCCCAAACCAGTATAACCTACTATAACTAACTAAATATCCCCAATAATTCCTGTCATTTCTCTATCGGTTTAACAACGACTATATTTGCAGAAATTTACAACATTTTGCTATGGCTGATCTATCGAATTTTGATCCCAACGGTGTCGGAAACCCTAACAATAATATTTTTGGCCTGCCCTCAACTGAGGAGGAGGCAAGGCTGGTAATTATCCCTATTCCATGGGAGGTTACGGTGAGCTACAATGCAGGTACAGCAAGGGCTCCGGATCATATTTTAAGTGCAAGCCTGCAGGTAGACCTGTACGATCCGGAAATAAAAGATGCGTGGAAACAGGGTATTTATATGCGTATCCCTGATAAAAAAATACTTACAAAGAGCGATTACCTGCGCAAGGAAGCTGAATTGTATATTAAATACATATCCCAGGGTGAGATATTGGAAGATAATAAGTTTATGTGCAAGAGCCTGAGAGAAATAAATGCCGGCAGTTTGTTCTTAAACGATTGGGTATATGAGCAAACCAAACAGTTGCTTGATCAGGATAAACTGGTGGGGCTGCTCGGCGGCGACCACAGCACACCATTTGGGTATTATAGAGCCATTGCAGATAAATATGAGGACTTTGGGATTTTGCAGATAGATGCTCATTGCGACCTGAGACAAGCATACGAGAGCTTTAAATTTTCGCATGCGTCTATTATGTACAATGCGCTGGAGCAAATTCCGCAGCTTAAAAAACTGGTACAGGTTGGCATGAGAGATTACTGCGATGAGGAAGTGGATTATATAAATAAGAGCGATGGCAGGGTAGTAGCATACTTTGATAAAGATATTAAAGAGCGTCTTTTTGAAGGCGATACCTGGCGTATGGTGGTAGATGAAATTGTGAACCAGTTGCCGCAAAATGTATTTATAAGTTTTGATATTGATGGCCTGGATCCGAAACTTTGTCCACACACGGGAACACCGGTGCAGGGTGGTTTTGAAGTGGAGCAGGTTTTTTATCTGTTTAAAAAATTACAACAGAGTGGTAGAAAAATAATTGGCTTTGACCTGAACGAAGTAGGAGTAAGCCATGATGAGTGGGATGAAAATGTGGGCGCTAGAGTGCTGTACAAGCTTTGTAATTTACTGATTGCAAGCAACCCTGTAAATGGTTAATTACAGCTTTGAAATACCAAATGAGAAGGCAAAGATCTACCGCATCATTACGATGCTGATGCTTTTAATTAACCTGGTGGCGTTTGTATTTGTGGTTTCGAAAAGTTGGCTTGATCTTATTAAATGGATAGCTATTGCCGGTGGTATTGTAAATATTATTGCAGTAATTATTTCTTATAAAAAAGATGATTCGGTAAAGAAAGGCAAAGCCGGATTTTATGCAATAGAAACAGCGTTTATATTTTCTGCACTTTGCTGGGCGCTGATCGGTAATTTTTTCGCTTCTGTTTTATTGTTGTTGTTTGCCGTGTTTGGCTTTTATACAAACCGGAAATTCATCATTCAGTTTTCTGAAGAAGGAATTTCATATCCTTCTTTTCCGCCGAAGTTATTTTTATGGAAAGATGTGGAGCAGGCGTTGTTGAAAGATGATATCTTAACAATTGATTTGAAAGATAACAGGCTGCTGCAATTTTCTATTGATAAAAAATTAGGTGCTGTGGTGGATGAAGATGAATTTAATCAATTCTGTAGCAGACAAATGATTACGTAGAATCAAATTCTTACTACATTCATTTGTAATCTTTAATCATCGTAGGTTTTGCCTCCACAGCCGGCAGGCTGCGTACCTGTACCGGCGCTGCTTTTGCTTCTTTCAAAAAATATGCTATCGCATTTTTTGAATTCCGACTTCGTCGGAACCAAACCAAAATCTGCCTTTCGGCGGACAGGGAGGCTTGCCTTATACAGGTACTGGTAGATTTTCGAAACTTATTTAAATCCGATAGTTAAGTTTGTTTTTAGATTGCTTTTATTTTCCCTGATCGTATAATTTAATATCAACCTTCTTTTTTTACAAACACTATTTTTTTTCTATCTGCTTTATACATGTCGTCGTAAAACTTTGCAAGCTCTGTATAGTCTGATGAAGGATAAGTTGCTACATGCCTTTCGTAACTTCTGACAACATTTATTTTATTATCTGTTATCTTAAAGGATATGCTGTAGGAGCCGAACTTATTATCTATTGTAACATTTGACGGCATTGCTTCTAATGTATAACCTTGCGGTAAAGTAATGGCGAGTGTATCTACATCTTTAAAAGCATTTGGATATTCAATTTCAAAAATGCGTGGCTTATCGGTATCTAATTTGGTACTGGATTTATTAAAAAGATTAGGACAGATGAACAGTCTTTTACCTGTGATGCTTACATAATCGGGCGCAGTTATTTTTAGATGCTCATTTATTACTGGTATCCTGGCTTTTGTTTCTTTATATTCTGAAGTTTCTACGGTATAAGTTGGCAGGTTTAATGCCGCATTCAGATACCTGGTTCTTTGTTCCTGTGTTGCCTCATGAATTAATGAATGTTGCAACTCCTGTTGAATCCCGGTAGACCGGGTATTTACATCCGCCTGTATATTTCCTTCATCATCTACCACGGCAGTTACACTGCGAACCTGCAGGTTGTCTGTAGATTTATAAGAAGGTGTATTAACTACCACACCGCCATCTTTTGTTATCATCAAAGCTTTTCTATCCCCTGTAAACGAGCCCATAAATCCGGGGCTAACGGTTTGACTGGTACACTCCAGCCATAAAGTATCTTTCACCAAAGGCACACACATTATTGCATGATTAAAATACGGTGCAGGAAAATCTTCCCAGAGACCTTTTTCACCAGCACCCGCTGTTATAAGAACATAGTTTGCATCAATACCAGCTTCCTGTAAAATGCTTACCATATAATTGGATAATGCTTTGCAATCTCCATATCCTTTTTTAGCAACATAGGTTGCATCAAAAGGTTGCCAGCCACCAAGCCCAAGCTGAATGCTGATGTAGCGTGTATTCTTTTGCAGGTAATCATAAAGGATATCTATTTTTTGTACTTTATCCGGTACATTATCTGTGAGGCGGTGAATATCTGCTTTTATATTATCCGGTAAAGCATTGCGGCCTTCATTCAATTTAGAAATAAAAATTCCCAGTTGTTTCCAGCTTTCCATATTTCCGTTATAGCCTTCTATCTCAAAGTTGGAGGGCATTACAAATACACTTGTTGTCAATTCATCCGTTGGGGGTTGAAAAGGTTCATTCTCAAAGGCCTTCATATTTTCTACATGCCATTTATAAATATTGGTAGCTCCTTTTACTATTTCCGGTTTTCCGGGGTAATTAAATTGTTTGGTCCTTATTTTATAATCCAAAGGAAACTCTACTGTTAAGGTACTTTTTTGAACAGCATATTTTTCATCCTCCATTGGTCTCCATTCCGGTAAATAAAAGATGCCTTTATATTCTTTTTCATCTTCATACTCCACGGTATAAGGATATATTTTGTAAAGAAAATCATATTCCCTCATCCGGTTATCTGTAACAATGCTTATGGGATCGTTGTAACCGATATCAGCAATATCTTTTTTCTTAGCAGATTTAATTTCTTTGCCTGCAGCATTGTACAAATGTCCGGAGATATCATACAACGACTTCATCTTGTCATAAGAATTGGAGTAAGCTGCATATTTATCACCAGCCTCTTTTAGAATTGTGATAGCGTATTTATGCTTTACAATGGCGTTGCCCGGAGATTTAATAATGATCTGGAGATCATCCATTCTCGTCACAACATTTGCATTCTTCTTTAATGAGTCTGGAATGTTATTTACATTATAATCCTGTGCCTGCAAAAAAGCAAAAGGAAAAAAAACAAAAAAGGATAATAGTTTCATAAGTTGATTTTTTAGTAGGGTAGGGTTATTTCTTCTTCTTTAAAACTATTTGCTCACTTTCTTTTTTTACTATAAAACCAAAAAAGTTGCGGAGAGCTTCATAATCTTCCGGCTGAAAAGTAGCTTTGTTTAATTTCAATTGACATCTCATATTGATAGATGTTTCATCTTTTGAAATAAGATATTCAAAAAAGCCTTCGTCTGTATTAAAGTTTACTCTTGTTTGTTTAGGCAATTCATCTACTACGTAACCCGCCGGGATATCCATAGCAAGAAAATAAGATTCATCGGTTTTGTAAGGCATTTCTACCGGGTACCGTCTATCGGCCGATTGAAATGGATTTTTAGAATAGGCTTCCATCAACATTGGATTTACATAAATGATATCTGCGCCGGAACCTTCGCCCATAGCAACATTGTAATCAATCGCAAGAGGCTTTTCCAAAGAGTCCATATCGGCGTATACAATGTCTGAAACCTTATAATCTCCTTTTGTGAGTTCTTTTTCAAAGGATGATTTACCGTTATCAATAATATTTTTTCTTGTATTGCAGGATTCAAAATATCCCAATTGAGACTGCACGGTGCCTTCCCATTTACCAGCCTGTTTCTCATCGTTAAAAAGCATTACACGGGTGGATTTTGTTTCGGCCAGGTTATCAGTCATCATATCCACGGCCTGTGGCTTTGTAACTATTATTTGTGCTACACCATTGTAGGTATAAGATGGAAGGCGGTTAAACCCAAGATAGGGTTGTGATGCGTCCAGGAAATAATCATCGTCACCAATATGCAACTGGCAGATGACATAATTATATTCTTCCAACAATGGGTAATATTCGTTCGTTTGCCCATTACTACGGGTGCTTAGGATTACGGGAGCTGCAGTCAAATTTTCATGACGGTACATGGTGGTCAATAAAAGATTTACATCTGCCACCGAACCACTTTTACTTTTAAAAATTTCTTTTACTGATTTGGTAAGATAGATACCTCTGTTATCAGAGCATTTGATATTATTTTTTACATAATAATAAATATCTTTTGCTTTTTGTAAGTCGCCTGATGATTTGGTTGTGATCGTTTTCATTGCATCATCCAGCCAGTTATTATTTCTTTTAAGTCCATCTCCAAAATCTTCAGATGCCAACAATTTTTCACTCGCTGTAGTCCAGCTTCCGATTATAGGTTGGTACGGAACGCCTTTAAATCTATAACCAGATAATTGAAACTGGATCCTTGATATATAATTATTGATGCTGGAGGTATATTTTTCTTCCTTTAATGGTGGTACGTTCTTCATTGCCCACTTGTGATCTGTTACATTAGCATCTAGTTTTATTGCTTCACTTCTTTCAGATGAATAAGAATTCTGGTTTACCTGGAAACTTGTTGAGCGAATCGGGTGCTCATTTATTTCATACTTCACAAAACCTTTTGCAAGTGTTACATACTCAAAAAATTCAGGGATACTAACATTGTATTCGCTCCAAACTCTGGGATATTCACCCTGGAACTGCCATGGCTGAAGATTAAAAAGAAAATCAGAATTAATAGTATAAGAGTATTCAATAATAGAACCTTCCTTTACAGCCGGCAAAGAAAATTTTTCTATAAGATGATTTTTATCATATTTATCTTTAAAAACAGCGTCGCTGCTCATTTTAGTTTCTAATACTTTACCATCTACAAGGTTGTAAGTTGCAGCTTTTAATTTATCAATTTTTTCTTCTTTGTTTTCTACTTTATCAAAGTACAATGGTATCTCTACTTTTGCAAGGTCAAAGGCTGTTTTGTTTAGTATTAAGATCCTTTGTTTTCTTTTAAAAACAAGTGTGAACCATCCTTTGATATTTCCTTCAAAGTTGCTTTCACCAACATCAGAAATAATGATAGCTCCTTTTGTAGTATCAACCGATAATTTAGAAATATCAAAATCTTTGGGGGAAACATTGCCATACTTTGTATTTTGAGCAGAGCAGAAAATAGTACATAAAAATAGTACTACGGATAGGGTAACAGATTTAGGTAACATAAGCGTTTGGTTTTTTGAGTTGCGTAAAAATATTTTTTTTTATGTAAAACACGAATTCAACTTTAATTCATCTACAGGTGTTTTAGCGTTAAAAAATTATTTATTTATTTTTTTGAATACGATCTGCTCATTTTCTTTTTTTACTATAAGGCCATAAAAATTTCTAAGGGCATCATAATCTTCCGGCGCAAAATTCGCTTTATCCAGTTTTATATGACAGATCATATCTATTTCATTATTGTCATTTTTAGAAATGTTATATTCAAAAATCCCTTCGTCATTATTTAAAAGCGCTTTTGTAGGGCCCGGCATTTCATCTACCATATAGCCTTTAGGTATTTCTATGCTGAGAAAATATTTTTGATCAATACGATAAGGCATTTCGACCGGGTATTCTCTCACTGCAGATTTAAAGGGATTTGCAGTAACTGCTTCTGTTATCATCGGATTAAAGTAAATAATGTCTGGATTATTTTCTGTGCCAGCTGCTATTTTACATTTGATTGTTAAAGGCTTTTCTAAAGAGTCTTTATTATCATACTCAAATTCTGAAAAATCAAAGTCACTTTTAGTTATACTTTTTTCATATTCTGTATTTCCCTTTTTTTTAAGTGTTTCTCTAACCTTGCCTGATTCATTATATCCTAATTGCGACTCAAAATTGCCATCCCATTTTCCAGGCTTTTTCTCATCATTAAATAATAAGATATGGGTTGTTTTGCTCTCATCAAGTACATCAGGAGATATCGTGGTTAAAACCGGGTAATCTCCAATTTGCATTCCATCACCATTATATAATTCTGAAGGCAAATGATTAAAGCCAATTTCCGGTTGTGAAGCATCCAGGTAATAATTATTATTACCGATATTGACTTTGCAAATGACATAATTATAATTACTCAGAAGAGGATAAATTGCATGAGCCCAACCATTTGATCTTGTACTTAGTATTACAGGATCGGCTTTAATATTTTCATGCCGAAGCATAGTAGTCAATAAAATATTTACATCTGCAATGGAGCCGGATCTGCTTTTATAAATATCTTTTAGCGGCTGCGAAAGCCACATCGTTTTATAATTTGTACATTTAATATTATTCTTTACATAATAATAAATAGCTTTTGCTTTTTGCAATGTATCTGATATACTCCCGCCAACAGATTGAATATCTTTATCAAGCCAGTTGTTAGGCTTTCTTATATCTTCACCAAAATCATTCTCATGCATCAATGTTATATTCGCTTTTCTCCAGCTACCGCTGATATCAAGGTATGATCCATTGCTTAGTGTGCCTCCGGCAAGTTGAAACGTCAGTTGTGCTAAGTGATTATCTAAAGTAGTGGTATATTTTTCTTCGGTTAAAGGTTGTACATTTTTTATTACCCACCTGTGCCTTAAAATATAGGTGTCATCATAATCTCTGAAATAACGTAAAGTAGTATCAACATCATATTCCCTATTACCATGTGTAAAGTTCAGGATATGAAATGATTAAGGATAGTCAAGAGAATATTCGCTCCATAATTTTGGATATCTACTCTGAAAATACCAGGGTCTTATGTGAGATAAAAAATCAGATTTGAGGGTAAAAGAATAATCTATTATTGATCCCTCTTTTACATTAGGCATGGTAAATTTTTCAATGGTATGTCTTTTATCAATTTTAGTTTTAAAAACATCATCTTTCCCTAAAACTGTTTCTTCTATTTTACCATCTACCAGATTATAAGTGACCGCATTTAATTTTTCCACTTTCTCTTCCTGCTCATTTTCATTTTTATATAAGTAAAATTCTACTTTGGCAAGATCAAGTGCATTCTTGGATAGAATAAGGATTCGCTTATGCACCCGGTAAAAAAAAGAATAAGTCTGATACTTTGTGCCTTCAATAGTACCACTTCCAATTTCTGAAATTACAATAGCTCCTTCAGTTGTATCAATATTGATTTTTGAAAAATTAAAATCTCTTGTTGAAACGGGAGAGAATTTTATATCCTGGGAGTACGTACAAAAAGTGCACAATAATGCAACTAATAGAAGAATAGGGCGTTCGTAAAACATAAAGCAGTGGCTTAAGGTTGTTGTAAAAATAATTTTATTTTTAATAAAAAAATACATTTAAGAACATTTTTTATTCTTATATATATAAATATGCATGCTTAATATTGCTAAAAGCTTCAGATTTATAAAGTATTTTTGCAGCTTATGGAAGAGTTAATACAATCTCCTTTTTTATTATTTTCTGATGGTAAAGGCGGTATTTATGAAGATGAAACATTATACGTCACTGGTCGTAGTGGTTGGGATGCATTGCCTGTGCCCTTAGATGAATGGATATTATTACCCGATGGTGGACAATTGTATGAGTTGCCCGGGCGTCGTGGAATTGGGATAGACGTGGTAACAGGCGAAATGCGCATTTGCGATAAAGGCTGGGCGGTTGCCGCATTTATACCACCTGCACATACAGGGCTTTACATAGCGGCTTATGAAACAATGCAAGATGCACCCACGCTTCCTTTATTTTGTTACACAGCAGCCGGCTGGCAGAATGATAAAATTTATGTACCCGCTGTGCGGATAGAACAGGATATCCGGCAGGAGAGTGTTGGCTATCATGACGATGAAATAGAAGCCGGTGCTACAAATTTGCTAAGTGCATATCCTGATAACAGGTTGGTAAAACATCTGATGGAAAATTGTTGCATGACATACACTTGTCCTGCTGCAAGAAATTTAGCATTGGGCAGATGGGAGTGCCCCATACCGGTGTCGCCTGCATGTAATGCAAACTGTATTGGCTGTATCAGTTTTCAACCGCTGGAAGAAACGATCATCAGCACACAGGACAGGCTTACATTTAAACCTACTGCAGAAGAGATCGTAGAGTTTACAGTACCACATTTGCAAACTGCTCCATTCCCTTTAGTAAGTTATGGTCAGGGCTGCGAAGGTGAACCGTTATTAATGTGGGAGACCATCAGAGATTCCATTATTGAAATTAGAAAACATACGGATAGAGGAAGCATCAATATAAATACAAATGGCAGTAAACCAGATGCAGTGAAAGTGTTGTGTGAAGCAGGTTTGACGAGCATTCGTGTAAGCACAAACTCAGCAAGAGAAAGTATTTATCTACCTTACTACCGGCCCAATAATTATGTTTTTAATGATATTATTGAGAGCCTGAAAGTAGCCCGTAGCTATGGCGCCTGGACGAGCATTAATTATTTTGTTTTTCCGGGAATGACTGATAGCATAGAAGAATATGAGGCGCTGCGGAAATTGATAAAAGAAACAGACCTCTGCATGATACAATGGCGGAATTTTAATATTGATCCGGATTGGTACCTGGGTAAAATAGGGGTTACAGATACCGGCGAATGTATGGGTGTAAAACAATTTATGGAACTGATCCATGAAGAATTTCCGAATGTTAAGTTTGGATACTTCAATCCTTCAATGGAAAGAATAAAAGGAAATTTTGAAAAGGATTTTGCACACTAGGTTTTAGCTTTTAATGGCAGACTTATATTTAAAACACTGTCTTTTTCCTTATGTATTTTTAAAGATAATTTTCCGCTTAAAGCTGCAACACGGTTGATGATGTTTGCTTCCAGTATTTTTCTTTCTGTAAGTATTTTTTCGTCATAGTGAAATCCCCGATATTTAAAAACAAGAGAAAATTTTGTTGAAGATCTAATGGATAGTTTGATACTGCTTAATTTACAAAGTGTTGCAAATTCAATTATATCTTCCAAAAGACGGAATACGTGTAATCCAAAATATCCAACCAGGGAATTTATATTTTCTGTGAAACTGAACTTAATTTTAAATTTATTTTTCGCCTCAAAATCTTCAATTAAAACTTTCATATGTTCAAAATAATCATCATTTTCGAGGGTAGTTGGACTTAAAGATTTTGAAAGATCTGTAATCTCCTCTGTCAGTAATTTTATCTCTTCAATACTGTTTTCCAGGTAGGGGTTATCCTTATCTGCTGAGGTCTGAGCCAGGCTGATGTTTAAGCGTATCGCCGCAAGTGATTGTGCAATTCTTTCGTTTAGCTGGTAAGCTGTTTCGAGCTTTTCCTTTTCCCTGGCATTAGTATTTAGCGCTGATATCTTTTTTTCTGTAAGTAATAGTTCTTCTGATGTTTTAAGAATATGTTTATTCTTCTTCCTTAAGTCAAGTAGTTTGCTTACCTGTCTGGAAATGGAGACCAGGTATTTAACCTGTTCAGCTGATATTTCCTTTGCAACTGTATCTATAACGCAAACCGTACCTAGTTTATAGCCGCCAGGGCTTACGATAGCTGCACTGGCATAAAACCTGATCTTTACTCCATCAATAACATTAATATTATTAAAAAAACGTTTGTCTTTAGTGGCGTCTTCTATCACTGTTACATCTTCAGTAAGGATTGTTTGAGTACAAAAAGACTCTTCCCTTGGGGTTTGTTTTAGGTCAAGTTTCTTTTTGGCCTTATACCATAAACGATCTTTATCTATAAAGGATATCATTGCGGTGGGACAGCCGCAAACAAATGCTGCAAGGTTTGCAAGTTCATTATAATCTTCTTCGGCTTCCGTGTCTAAAATATCGAAGGAGTACAATTCACGTAATCTCATTTCCTCATTGAAAGGGATTGGCATAAATGGATGTTAGTAAGTAGGTGAATCCAAAAAGTGTTCAATAATTTTGTATAGGTACGCAATTTTTACTAAACCGGTTCGGCAAATAACTATTTATATTCTCCATAAATTTCACGTAATAAATCTGCAACCTCTCCAAGAGTGCAATAGTTCTCCATAGCTTCTACTACAATGGGCATAAGGTTCTCAGTTCCCTTTGCAGCATTTGCCAGAGTTTTAAGAATTTCGGCTACTTTATTATTATCCCGCCTTTCTTTTAAAGCCTTTATTTTGGCTGCCTGAAGTTTCTGAATGCTGTCATCAATTTTAAATCCCGGCGGCTTATTCTTTTCATCTGTCTGAAATTTATTTACACCCACACTTATTTTTTCACCGGACTCAATTTCCTGTTGATACTTGTAGGCACTGGCCGCAATTTCATTTTGCATAAAACCTTCTTCAATAGCTGCTACACTTCCACCCATGGCATCAATTCTTTCTACCAGTTCCCAGGCCTCTTTTTCTACTTCATCTGTAAGTGTTTCTATAAAAAAACTACCTGCCAGGGGATCCACTGTATCGGGTACGCCACTTTCGTATGCTACGATCTGCTGTGTACGTAATGCAATTTTCGCAGCTTCTTCAGTTGGTAAACTAAGCGCCTCATCATAGCCGTTAGTATGCAAAGATTGTGTGCCGCCCATTACTGCTGCCAGTGTTTGTATGGTTACCCGGCTTATATTATTTAATGGTTGCTGAGCCGTAAGTGTACTGCCACCGGTTTGAGTATGAAATCGCAGCATCATTGCCTTATCATCCGTAGCACCCAGTTCCTTCATCATCTTTGCCCACATCCGGCGTGCCGCCCTGAATTTTGCTACTTCTTCAAACAGGTTATTATGTGCATTAAAAAAGAAAGACAATCTTTTACCAAATACATTTATATCCAAACCCTTTTCCAGCGCAGCTTTTACATATGCTTTACCATTACTAAGTGTAAAGGCAATTTCCTGTACTGCAGTGCTACCGGCTTCCCGAATGTGATATCCGGAAATAGAAATAGTGTTCCATTTTGGCAGATCGGTACTGCACCATTCAAAAATATCTGTAATGATTCGCATGCTCTGCTTTGGAGGATAAATGTAAGTTCCTCTTGCTGCGTATTCTTTTAAAATATCATTCTGTATGGTTCCTGAAATATTTTTCAGATCAGCGCCTTGTTTTTTTGCAAGTGCGGTATATAATGCCAGTAAAATAAATCCTGTGGCATTAATGGTCATTGAGGTAGAAACATTCTCCAGTTTGATGCCTGCAAAAAGCTGCTCCATATCTTCCAGGCTATCGATAGCTACTCCAACTTTTCCAACTTCACCTTCTGCCAAAGCATGGTCACTATCATAACCAATTTGCGTTGGCAGATCAAATGCCACGCTTAATCCACTTACGCCCTGGCTCAATAAATAATGATATCTTTTATTACTTTCTTCAGCAGTTGAAAATCCTGCATACTGCCGCATTGTCCAAAGTTTGCCGCGATACATAGAAGATTGCACACCCCGGGTAAAAGGGAATTCACCCGGTAGGGATTGATCACTTTCTGATGAATTTTCAGAAGTATATAATTCGTTGATCTCTATTCCGGAATCTGTAGCAATCTTTTTTGTTGGCATAAAATATTTTTTTTTGAGCCCGGCAGCATATCGCTGATCATCTTCATTAGCGCCTGCCTGCAGGTAGGCAGGTCGCACATTTGTACAGTAGATATTTAATGACCATTTACCTAAGCGTATAATAGAACAATAATATAGATAATGATCTTTATTTAATTTGCTTATTCCAAAACTTTCTTTGCTTCAAAACGCAAGGCATCCAGTACGATCATATTCAATGCCGGGTTTTCCGTCATGCTGTATTCAATAATTTTTTTTGTGAAATCAAGCGGCGTTGCATCGGCGGGTAATAAAGCAGCCAATTGATTTATAATGTAAATATTCTGATCTTTTAGCCTGGTAATGGCGATCCATATTTCAGGACTTACATATACCTGCTGTGTTACATTGTATTCATATTCTGATCGTAACGTATCAATCAATGCCAGGTGAAAACTGGAGGGCGTCATCTCATTACTTTGTATACGTGATACAAGGCTTTGCAGGCCGGCACGTTCTGCATACAAGGTAAGTCTTTCCAAAGCCTGTAGTTTCAATTTCATCCCTTCATTATTAATACCTGCACGTTCTTCCAGTTTTGTTTTCATTCCCTGGAATTCATAAATAAGTAGCCCGATCAGCGAAGCAAAAACCAGCATTACCAAAACTTCTACATATTGAAAACTAAATTCTAATAAATGCATATGAAATATTTAGCTGCAAAAATAGACAAGATGCCGCAACAAATTCCTGTTTTCGAAAATTAGCGCTTACAGCATCTTTTTAATTAAATGTAACTTTGTAAAAATGATATTATGGAAACAGTAAGCATTGCGCCAATAAAATTTACTGCAAGTGCAATTGCAGAAATAAAAAGATTGACAGCACAACCTGATTTTGATGCAAATAAAAAATTGCGTGTCGGCGTAAAAGGTGGTGGCTGTAGCGGTATGACTTATGTGCTCGACTTTGATGAGCAAAAACCAAATGATGAGGTATTTGAAAACCAGGATATGGAATTTGTAATAGATAAATCGCATGGAATATATCTTGTTGGCATGGAGGTAAACTGGGAAGGCGGATTGAACTCAAGAGGCTTCACTTTTAATAATCCGAACGCCAGCAGCACCTGCGGCTGTGGAACCAGTTTCGCAGTATAATTCTTTAGACATATTAAATTTTTTATAGCCGGTAAAATTTTTGCCGGCTTATTTTTTTGAAAAAAACTATCTTTCCTATTCGAAACTAAAATAATCTTGTACCACAATCTTTGTTTATGAAAACGAATATCGCTTCCTGTTTGATTTTATTTTTACTTATTCTCATTAATCCGATACTTCTGCAGGCGCAAAAAATACCTGTAAATTTTGGAAGAGTAAACCCGGAAGATTTTAATGTAAAATCTCCCTTGATCGATTCTAATACCAATGCCGTTATAATTGCTGACCAGGGTGATGTTTCCTTTGAAGGAAATGATCATGGTTGGGTTTCTTATGTATATAAAAGAAATTGCCGCATCTTATTTTTAAATACAAAAGCAATTGACCTTGCTACAGTAAAATTATACTTTAATAAAGATGAAGAGTATAAACAAAAACTGGATAAAGTCTCTGCCATTACCTATAACCTGGAGGGTGGCAATGTTGTTCAAACGAAATTAAATACCGACGATATATTTGAAGAAAAAATAGATAAGAACCGTTCTTTAAAAAAGTTCACCATGCCTGCGGTAAAAGCGGGATCTATTATAGAATATAGTTATATTATCAAATCGGATTATATTTATTTTTTGCCTGAGTGGAAATTTCAGAGTCAATATGGGCCAACCTTGTGGAGTGAATTTAAGTTAGGTATTCCGGGGCTATTAAGTTATTTATCGAGTTCACAAGGTACTCGACCTTATGATATAGTTCAACCGGGTGAAACATATAAAGATTACTCAATAAGACGTAAGCGTGATTTACATTCATTAGGAATGCAGGCAGAAGAATCTTTTACAGTTTCTTCACCTGTTGTTACTAAGCGTTGGGTGAAAAAGAATGTGCCCGAATTTGTAAACGAAAACTTTATTTCTACTCCTAATAATTATATTGATAAGATCAGTTTCCAACTTTACGAAACCTATGATGGCGAAGCCTCACAAAAAGTCTCGGATAGCTGGAAAACCATTGCAGGACAGCTTTTGGAAAGGGAAGATTTTGGTGTAGCACTAAATGATAATAATTTCTGGCTGGATAATATTTTGAAAGACGTTACCACACCAAATGACAATTTACTGGCGCAGGCTAAAAAAATATATTATTATGTACAGCAAAATTTCACGTGTACAGACCCTGATAACTTTTTTATTAAAACAAATTTAAAAGATGTCGTTAGAAAAAAGAGTGGAACAGTAGGAGATATCAACATGTTGCTACTTGCTATGTTAAAACGAAAAGGAATTATTGTGTACCCGGTCGTTTTAAGCACTACTGATTACGGAAAAAATTCAGTCAATTATCCAAGGCTTGACCAGCTGAATTATGTTATTGGAAGAGCTGTTATAGATTATGATAATTACCTGCTCGATGCCAC
>JBDSIB010000092.1:0-11044 GCA_039918155.1 Ferruginibacter sp. | reverse complement strand
ACCACTGCCCTTACCCTTCCTTCAAACATTACCGGGAAGACAATTATGTTTGCAGGTTTTACGGAAGCTGTTGCAAAACTGATATTAATATTATCTTCTTTAATAGAATTTACCAATACTGGTTTTTTAGAAATAGCACATTGGCCGGCTAATCCCTCGCCTGCCAGCAACTTTTCAGGTGCCGTATTTTTTAATAATGCAAATCCATTTTCAAGTGTAAAATATTTTTCATTGTGATACAAATAAAATGCACCTACGAGACTATGTGTATATCCTGCAAGGAAATTCATCATTTTTTGTGTTACGCTTTTAATGTTGTCGTCACCGGCAATGGCAATATTAAAATCGGCTAAGCCAGCCTGGAGCCATTCTTTATCTGATAGTGTATTGAAGGCTGTTTGCAGTGAATAAGCCATCTCATTTAATGACTGAGAAATATCGCCCAGGATATCAGCAGAATCATCCTTTACCCTTGTACTGTAATCTCCTTTAGAAATCTTTTCAGAAACCTGCTGGATGATGTCCAGCCTTTTACTGATATCAATGTCTTTTTGTTCTAAAGCAGATTGCAGTTTTATTCTTTCATCTATATCTTTTTTTATTTTTAGATAAAATAAAATAGTAATGATAATAGCAAGCAGTGCCGACCCAAGAATAAACAACGGTGTGTTTTTAGAGAACTGGTCTAATTTTTCCGTTCGTTCCTGCAGTAAAATCTGCTGTTGATCAGTCATCGCTTTTACCTGGTCACGAACACTGTTCATATATTCTCTTCCTATTCTCAGATCGTTCACATCTACATTAGGGGAGAGCCGCCGTTGACTGATGAGGGATGCTAATTTAGTAAAGCGGACATCAATAAGTTTGGCTAGCTTGTCAATATTCTTTTGCTGTTCTGCATTACCTGCATTGATCATTTTAATATGAGCGATCAAATTATTTACTGAGTCATGCGAACCATTATATGGCGCTAAAAACTCATCTGCTCCTGTAAGTAAAAAACCTCTCTGGCCTGTCTCCGCATCTTTTAAGGTAGAAAGCACCTGGTTGGTACTCCGTACAGCATCGTTTGTATTACGCACCAGCGATGCGCTTTGCAACAGGTTACTGATGCTTATATAAGAGATAACAGAGCTGATGATGAGTATTGAAATTGCTATTCCAAATCCGATCTGTAAATTTTTTTTCAAAGTCATTTGCATTATTCTGAAATATTTTTATTAAGAATTTTATCACACGTTAAAACGGGCCACCGGTAGTACAAAATAAAAAAGAGATCCTTTTCCAGGTTCACTTTCTACCCCGAAATCAGCGTTATGACGGGCTAAAATTTCTGAACAGATATATAGCCCAATACCAAGGCCTTGTGCATGAGAAGATGTTTCAGAAACACGATAAAATTTATTAAAGATATCCTGTTGATTCTCTTTAGGAATGCCAATGCCAAAATCTTTAATGCCAAAATAGAACCTGTTGTCATCTGTTTTTTCGCCAATGATCTCCACCTGCTTTTGTTGCGGAGAATATTTAATTGCATTGCTGATAAGATTGATGATAACCTGCTCCAGGCGCAAGGCATTTCCGCTTATAATGGCTTTAAAATTTCCTTTCCTTGAAATGATGATGTCAGGATAGATCTGTGATAATATTTCTAAAGTACTTTTCAGTAATGTTTCAAAACATATTTCTTCCAGTTCAAATTTTAATTTACCACTTTCTATTTTTGAAACATCCAGCAGGTCATTGATCAACCCATCCAGTTTGTTTACCTGTACCAGGCTTCGGTCAATAAAGTTTTTTGTAGAACTATCTCCTGCACCCATTTTATTTAATAACTGCAGGTAAGCTTTTATACTTGTTAACGGCGTTTTTAATTCATGACTGGCAATACTTAGGAATTCATCTTTTGTCTGCAATGCTTTTTTCTGTTCTTCTATATCCGTAAAAGTACCTACCCATTTTACAATTTCATTGTCTTTTTTTATAGGCACTATCCTCAACAAATGAAAACGGTAATTTTCGGTTCCCAGTTTTGCGATGCGTAATTCCATTTCGAAAGTATTGGCAAGCGGAATTGATTTTTGCCAGGCACTGATTATAGGCTCCTCGCCGTTTGGAACGATGGGGAAAGAAGTAGTCTTCGAGTATTCATACCAGTTATCATTTACGTATTCGATCTTCCCTTCCGGCGTAGCCGTAAATGCCACCTGCGGTATAGAGGTCAGGATGCCATTTAATTCCTGCGCTTTTTCCTGTATCTGTTGCTGGGCATTTTTCCTGAATTCAATTTCTGAGCGAAGCTCTTCCTGCATTTGAATAAGATCCCGGTTCTGCTCGTACAGGCGGTAAAATGTTTTTACTTTTAATAATAATATATCCGGGTCTATTGGTTTTACGATATAGTCAATAGCGCCGGAAGTATAGCCTTTGGTAATAAATTTTTTATCTGTATTTACGGCAGATAAAAAGATGATAGGAATATCCTGTGTGCTTTTATTACCGGAAAGTATTTCTGCTACTTCGAAGCCATCCATGCCCGGCATCTGTACATCCAGTATGATAAGAGCATATTTATTTTTTAGTGTTTTTTTCAGGGCTTCTTCGCCACTGTATGCAGTATCTACCGGGAAGGAGTGAAGATCCAATATTGATTTTAAGGAAAAAACATTCTCTGGCCTGTCATCAACAATTAAGATCATTTAAAATATAGATTTGGGAAAATGAATAAAGAATCGTGCTTTTCGTAAAGATAATGATTACTCTAATTACAATATGTGCTACAATCAGCGTACCAAAAATTTGATTTTGTAATCGGGAAAATCCCACTACTGGTCTGTTTATTGTAGCTAATAAAGTATGAATGATTTTGATAAATATATAAACGGTAGCAAACCGGTGATCGTTGATTTCTTTGCGGAATGGTGTGGGCCTTGTAAAATGATGCCACCGATCTTAAAAGATCTGAAAAGTAAAGTAGGGGATAATGCCATTATTCTTAAAATGGATATTGATAAAAATCCAACGTATGCAAGAAAGTATAATGTACAGGCAGTGCCAACGCTGATCGTTTTTAAAGAAGGAAAAATAACCTGGAGAAATTCGGGTGTAACGCCGGCACATGAAATAGTAAAACACCTGGAGATCTAGAAGAGTTTACCCCGGAAAAAATATTGACTCAGTATATAATATCTTATTTTAAATCTCAAGGCGCTCTAATACAAGCAATGCCTCCATCATTTTGTTCCATGCTGCTTTCCATTCATCTTTAGATTTATGGAATTCCTCATGCTCCTGAGAATTTTCCTTTCTCTTTTGTTCGGCGTAAGCTTCTACTTTAGTCATATACTGACGATGTGCTTCCTCTAATTCTTCTTTATTATCCATGCTTATTTTTTTAAAAGGGTTCAACAAATATGCCAAACAACTTACTCCATCATTGGATAAGCCCAATGGGTACAATGAATTCCCAACGGTTTACAGCACCGGGATTTCTAAGATCTGTGTCCAGTAGCCTGGAATATCTAAAACCAAAACTCACCGGCAGGCTGTTCCATATTTTTGTATCAAAATATATTTCAGTACCGGTACTGCGGTTAACGATATCCGTTAGTACAGCATTTACCCTGGCCCTGGCATCTGTGTAATCAAAAAATGCGTTTGCTCTCACCCGCTGGAAAAAGATAATATTTCCGAATCCCCAATCAGGATATAAAATGGGTAATTGATAATTTATCCCAAGCTTATACATTTGTCTTGTGCTGAGTGAAAGATATCCTCTGGAATAAGGAAATGTATTGCTGAAGATATCCGGCATGGTATCTCTTTTCTGGTAAGCAGCCTGAAGTAAAAGACTATGGTTGGTAAATAAACCCGGGAAATAAAAATTAGCCTGCCCAACAAATTTTCTGCTGTCTAAAAAAGTATATGCATACCTGTAGGTTGCGGAAAGGCTTTGTGCCCATCTCGGATTTACATTTTGTTTTGCATACCTGCTTTGGTTGGTAAAGGATACAAAAGCATTTGTATATTGGAAGGCTTTATTATTAAAAATATTTTTGCCAATGCCCCGATACAATAATTGCTCTGCATTGAAGCCGGCACCAATGGTAAGGTACTTGTTTGTTTTGCCACCGGTAAAACTTAAGGGCAGGTATACTGTTGTATTTATTTTTGCAGAATTAAAGTTGTACGGCTTTCCCAATGCGGTATCAATGTTGCGGTTAAAGCCGGCTTCTGCACCAATGCTTAACACCGGGAACCAGCCAGCAAAAATACCGCTGAAGCCAACAGTGTGGCTTTGTTCATTTCGGTTATAGGTATACGTTAGTGCATTGCTAAAGCTGCTCAAAATATTATCGCTGAGAAAAGAATAACCATACTCCGGATCATCTACCACAGGGCGTGCACTGTGAAAATTAAACAGCTGGAAGGTTTTCCTGTATTTTGATATATTTTGTTTTTCATCTCCAAGACTGTACAAAGCGTCTGTACCTTTTTGTTTGAACGCTTCGGGTGTGTAAAGATCTTTGGTATGTGTAAATTCTTCTTCATTGATCTCCGTGTTGTTCCAATTTACCTGATTGATTTGTGCCAGCCGTTGGCCATCGGCAGTAAATGCAGATACCAGCATTTCTCCTTTATTATTTATAACCGGCTGATAAACTCCATTTATATTATTGGTAACCTGGCTTATTTTTTTTGTGTTCATATCCACTACAAAAACTTTATCTGAATAGCCATTCATAAAACTAAAGTAAACAAGATCGCCTTTGATGAAAGGGTAGCCCATTACGTTGAAAGTGAAAGGGGTTATATTCTCTGTTTCGCCGTTAGTAAGGTCTATTTTTATCAAAGCCATTTTGCCTTCGGGCGACCGCACCGCTGACACGGCACTATTGGAAGAAAGGTATTTTGTTTGCGTAAAAAAATAGTTGTGCAGATTTGGTACCTGCTGTAAAGGCTTGCCGGTAGCGGCATCCATTGTCACCAGGTGGTTGGTGCCGTTCGGATCAACCTCTACAGTGAGTATTTCGGTGGTTGCAGCATTTATATCTGGTGAAAAATATTTTGACCTGTGCGTTAATTGTTTTTGTTTACCTGTTTTAATATCTACCATTTGCAGCACGCTGTAATCCCGGTTTGCCCAGCGTGGGTCAGATTGAAAAGATGCGTACACTATCTTTCCATTGTTGTAGGAAAAATAATCATCTACGACTGTATTTTTAAGCGCTATTCTCTTTTCTGTTCCATTACTGATCAGATAAAATGCACCGGGTTTTTTATAAGATTGTTTTGTAACAAGAATGCTGTCATTACCAATAAAATGCGGAAAGAGATAATCTGTTACATTGTTTTTTTGTACCGGCGTGATATATTGCAGCGCATCATTCTTTTTCTCATCAGCGGTATAAGATTGTTTTTTAAAAAAATCCATTGCATCCTGCCTGAAAACTTTGTAAGATCTACCGGAATATTTTTCAATTGCTTTATTAAAAGCATAAAATAACCCTTTATATTTTACAGCATCCTGTGTTACTTTTCTCCAGAAATCATTGCCGTATGCTGTATAGCCATAGGCCACTAACTGGTATCCTAAAGCATAATGATCGGGCGTGTAATCTTTATAAGAACCGCTTCTTAACTTCATCCAGGAGTAATCTTTATCCTGTAACCAAAGCGCCTTAAAAGGGTTGAAAAAGTATGGCATTCTGCCCCGTCCCTGTGCACTTACCAGGGTTTCCTGCCACACAGCATCTCCTTCAAAAAAATAATCCGGGATACTAATACCATTTGCAAGTAACTGCCCCTGTTGTCCTAAGAAAAAAGAGAAAACTTTTGTAAGGCCATTATTAAAATTGCTGAATTGCTGCATGTGACGGTCTTCATGAATGATGAGGTTATCATCCCATCTTACGCTGCCGTTAGAAAAATTGTCCTGGCCAGGCATCATGTTTAGTTCGCTGATGACAGGTGCCAACCTAACATACGCATTGGGAATAGTAGTTTGATTTTGGAGTACAATATTCCATTTGCGGTTCTTGCTTCCGATAGTAGGCGTAGTAGTCGCATTTAACAGCGCAACAATATTATTAATACGAATGGCCTGGCTATCTAATCCCGTTGGAAAGATCACTCTTGCTGTAGTGGAATTAACCTGTTTCCATTTTATGGAAGCTGGATTGCCACCGAGGTTTTGTGCATTGAGCATGGTATATGCTGAAAGCAAAACGATAAAAAGACACCCCTTTATTTTATTCATGTTTAAAGTTAATAAAACATCTTATCCTAAACTCAGGAAATCACTTTGCTCCAGGCATTTTTAGTATTTTCAAAGGATGCAAAATGTTTTTTTACATTTTTGTCGTAGTGTTCCAGCTCTGTGAAAAGCTGCTGAAATTTATCGGTATTAAAATAGGCACAAAGCCGGGGAATGGTTGTCTTAAGATTGTTTTTCATTTGTACAATGAGTTTATCGTAGTCTTCTCTTTGAGTAATATACATCAGCAAAGGCTTATACCTTATCCAGCCAATAGTGGCTTTTATGAACCTGTTTATTACCTCTGGAGAAGTACTATCTACCGGTAAAAAATTAATAGACAGAATACCATTCAACAGATTATTGTGAGTGGAAAACCCATCATGAAAAGCGTAACAGGGTACTTTTAAAACTTTTAATTCGCTAAGGCAGGTGCTCATAAAAGTATCTTCGCCACGGGCGCCTGGGGGGTTAAAGAAGGGTGGTATCTTATTTTTTCGGGTAAGGTTAAAACAAAGATTTGCACCGGAAATAAATTTCATGTGATGCACTTCCGGGACTTCTTTGACCTCTTGATTTCTTACCATTTTTTCATCGGCATACGTAACGCCGTTGTTCTCAATAATATTCAGTTTCACATTTTCCCATGATACAATATCATTGCTGATTGTTTCAATAAATAATTTAAAATGAGTTTCAGTTAAAGTCTCATTAAATGTAAGAGATGGAATAGGGGAGATGTAGCCACAATGATAGCCATGCGTAATATCAGCATTGTCATTGTGCTTCAGATGCGTACCAACCACACTCTGCCCGGCCCATGATACAAAATTCTGTTGATCTCTGAACACTGCCATTGGGTATTCATCATCATCTAAAAATATAAGTTTGTCCATTTTATTTTTCATGGCAAAATAGAGCACTGAATTTCTTTTTTTTGCATACCCCTCTCCAAAGAGTAATTCTGATTCGGCTGTATTTATTTTCCCGGACTCTACCAGGTCTTCTCTTTCGTTTTTGATCCTTTCTTCACCTAAAAAAGTGATGCTGTCAATCATCTCTTCCAATATGGGATCAATATTTCTATAATCTTTAATGGAAGTATTCTGGTATTTCAGATCGTATGCAACAAATAAATGAAAGCGGATATTTTTATCAGCAATAAGGCCGTATTCCACCCAGTTATTAATATAACTTTTTAAAACGTTTTTAAAATGTTTTCTACCGGTTACAAAACCGATCCCTATATTTTTTATCATGAGTTACGTTTTGTGCCGCAAGCTTATTTATCTTAAAAGCAAATAATAAAATCGGCGGACTTTTTAAAAATTATCTCTGCCAGGTGTACAGATGAGCAGCATGAGTTAGAGGTCGCAAAGATAATGTTTTTTTTGGTTGCTGTTTTATGTAGTGATAGTGTATGGCTACGCTAAAATATAATGTTGCAATAAAAATATAAGGATACCACATACAAAGCCGATCAATGCAAGCCAGGTTATTTTTTTAAGGTACCATATAAAATCTATCTGCTCAATACCCATTACGGCGACGCCGGCTGCCGAGCCGATGATAATGGCACTTCCACCTGTACCGGTAGTGAGTGCAAGGAATTCCCAAAAGGCATGATCCATTGGATAATCACTCAAGGAAAACATTTTTTGAGACGCAGCCACCAGCGGCACATTGTCTACCAATGAGGAAAGAAGACCAAGAGAACTGCCGATCAAATAATCATTTTTTAAATGGCTGGTTAAAAATGCGGAGAGTGTTTTTAAAATGCCGAAAGACTCCAGTGCAGCTACTGCCAACAATATACCAAGGAAGAAAAGAATACTTGGTGTATCTACTTTTTGCAGAGCTTTAGCAACAGTAAATTTCTCTGCATACTCAGCATGTTTATCCTTGTGTATAAAAGTAGTGATGATCCACATAATGCCCAGTGCAAGCAACATTCCCATAAATGGAGGAAGATGTGTGAGTGTTTTAAATATGGGTACAAATATCAGTAAACCTGCACCTGAGAATAAAATAATCCTTCCTTCTTTTTTTTCTTCTGCGCTACATGTTGAAGGTGAAACAGGCGCTAATTTTTTCCCCTTGAAACGCATGGCTACAATCAATGTAGGTACCAGGCAAACTGCAATGCTGGGAAGTATTAACTGCTTCATAATGCTCAATGCACTTATCTGTCCGCCGATCCACAGCATGGTAGTTGTTACATCTCCCAATGGAGACCAGGCGCCACCTGCATTTGCCGCTATCACTATCATACCGGCAAACCATAATTTATCTTCTTTATTGTCCAATATTTTTGCACATAAAGATGTCATTACAATTGCAGTAGTTAAATTATCCAGCAGGGCTGAAATAAAAAAAGTAAGTACGGAAATGATGATTATTAATTTTCGTTTACTCGTAGTCGTTATTTTCTGCGTAATAAGATCAAAGCCATTGTGAGAGTCTATCAATTCCACAATAGCCATAGCGCCCAACAGGAAAAACAGGATAGAAGAAATATCACCGAGATGATGAAGTAACTGCTCACCTGCTTCATCGGGGTTGTTATGCTGCACCATGTAAATACACCAGCAGAGAACCCCTGTAATTAATGCCGAAGCAGCCTTATTAATCCTGATAGGATGCTCAAAGGCAATAGCACTATAGCCTGCAATAAATACAATTATCATTAATAACGTAGCCATAAAAAGTATCTGTTATTTAAAAATCATAGCAACAGAATCCTGGTGAAGCCTCACCTGCAACCAATCCTGTATTTTTATTTTTTCTTTTTGTGATATATTTTTTTGCAAATCGACAATAACTAAAAATATTGGTTTTGTTTTAGCACTATCGATAAATAGAACAGAAGGTTCAATTACAGCATATTTCAGTCCGGGGTATTGTACTTTTAATTCTTTGTACACTTGCGACCCCGTTTTTAATTGATCGCTGATACTGTCGGATTTTTTTTGTAATAATTGTAGTTGCTGATCTTTTATGCTCAATACGTCTGTCAGCTGGTTGTACTGGTCATTCTTAGAAGTGTTTTCTTTATCAACCTGGCTTAGGTATGCAAAACCCTGTTTTATTTCCAGATCACATTTTTCAAGATTGTAACTTTTTAGTTTGCCTTTTAGCTCATCTATTTCTTTTTGTGAAATTTCTTTTCCGCCAAACACTAAAGTAACTGCCTGGTTTTTTGCATCAATTTTTTTGCTTAACAAATAATCATTTTCAAAATAAGCTTCATTTGTAATAAAACGGGTGACATCATTTGTAAACCTGTTTTGTTTTACAATATCATAGCCAAAATACAGACTGGGTATAAGTGTAAGCATTACGACAATCCATATAATGCGTTTGGCCCTTGCCTCTGATTCTTTTGTTTGAAGTTGTTTAATAGGAAATTTTAAAAAGCGGACGATCAGTAGCGTAGCCAATGCGATAAAAACAGTATTTATAATATAAAGATAAAATGCACCAAAAAAGAAACTGAACTGCAGCGTTGCCAATCCATAACCTGCGGTACACAGTGGTGGCATAAGGGCGGTTGCAATGGCAACGCCGGGAATTACATTTCCTTTAAATTTACTGGAAGTAGCAAGTATGCCTGCAAGGCCGCCAAAAAATGCGATCAGTACATCATAAATATTGGGGGATGTACGGGCAAGTATTTCAGAATGTGCATCACTTAATGGTGACAGAAGGAAGAAAATAGTAGAAGTAGAAAGAGCCACTATTGTTGCTACGAGGTAATTATAAATTGATTTCCTCAGCAACCCGACATCGTTTATGCCCATGCCAAGGCCTACTCCCATGATTGGCCCCATCAATGGGGAAATAAGCATTGCACCGATTATTACAGCTGTAGAATTTACATTTAATCCCAGTGATGCAACAAATATGGCAAATATCAATACCCATAAGTTGGTGCCTCTGAACACAATACCGCTTTCAATAGACTCAATAACGTTCACATAATTTTCTTTGTCGTTGTTCAATCTGAATTTTGCAAAAATATTATCCATTGTAGGTGGTTGGCTTAAGTATTACTAAAGATAAGCAAATTGAAAAAATGGGAATTTCACCAAACAATTGCCGAAAAATATTGTTGTAGGAAAGGATGCTGTTTAAACTGAATGATAAGGGTAAAAAAGTCTACATCATTCTCTTATTAATGCTTTATTTTTAAAGGAACCTGTGTGCTCTGATATAGTGGCATGGTTTTAAAGCTTAATATATAGTTTATAAAACTGCTCCATTTAAAAATGAACAGCTCCAGAGTACCAAAAAGCTATGAAAGTTTATATGATAAATATGCATCTATTATATATGGGAATATTTGCAAAGTGGTGGATGATAAAAGAAGCGCAGATAAGATCTTCAGGGAAATATTTCCTGAAATGATCCGCAAAAAAATAATAGAAAGAGGAAAGCCTGTAAACATTGCTATTTTACTACGTTTCATTTACAGTTTTACATCAGCCAGAATCAGTAAAAATAATACGGCTCAAAAGGATTCGGAACAAAAAATGTCTGTTATAAAACTTGCCTGCAGCGATTGTTCTTCTCTGCAGCAAGCTGCACAAAGATTAGGAATAGCTAACCATGAGGCGGCAAAAAATCTGTATTACGAATTTGCGGCATTTAAGAATCAAGCCTCAGCAGTTTAATGCTCATCATTTTTTAAATCTTATATTTAAAAATTTCATCTTTACACAATTACTGATAGCAAAAAGTTAAGACGAGCATTATAATTTTTTTAGCATTTTAAAGAAGCTGTTGGCA
>JBDSIB010000091.1:0-11604 GCA_039918155.1 Ferruginibacter sp. | reverse complement strand
TCGGGTGCTGTTTCTATTATAATTTTACTATTACCCTTTACCGTTAGCCATGTTTTTTCTTCTATTTCATCGTTCAGTTGGCCTTTACTCCAGCCACTATACCCAAGAAAGAATTTAATTTTCTGAAGATCAATTTCCTTATTTTTAATGAGTATTTTCAAAGTTTCAAAATCTCCTCCCCAGTATACATCTTCCGTAACTTTTTGGCTGTCGGGCAAAAGCTCATGGTATTGATGAAGATAATGTAACGTATCTATTTGTACAGGACCGCCTAAATAAATGGGTAATTCAAATCCTGCCAACTCAGGTATTAATTCATCAAGCGTTTGGTGGTACATTTTATTTAAAGTAAAACCAAAAGTCCCTTCCTCATCATTGTGCCTGCAGATAAGTACAACGGTCCGCATAAAGTTTGGATCCTTTAAAAAAGGGTCAGCAATCAATAATATGCCGGTAGATGGTTTTAGCATACTTCTAAAATACTGGTTTTAAATTAAGTAGTAGTATCAATATTAGAAAAACTATGCAATTACTAAGTTAATTATTCACCAAATTACTTTTATTTTTTTTTTGCTGCGCCATTAGTAAATTACATTTGCAACCTATATATTCGCCATACATTAAGGTTTTGCATGAAAAGAATTTTCCCCGTTATTACTGTTTTGATTGCATTAAGTTTACTGGGCTTAATATTTTTTCAATTCTTATGGTTAAAAAGCGCTAAGGAGATAAAAGAGCAGCAACTGGGCGAAAATATTGCGAAAGCAGCGAATGCGGCCGGTATAAAGCTGATGGAGGATAATAGCTTTATACCCCGGCCTAAAAAAAATAATCTTCTTTTTCCATCTGATAAAGTTCAGCTTGATTTTGTAAAACCATCTGTTATTCAGCGTTTTTCAAAAGACGATATTAAGGGAATTATTAAGGGCGCTTTTGATAGAAATGGATTAGCAGAAATACCTTTTGAATTTGCCATAACAGAAGATACCTGGCTTGGAGACCAGTTGGCAAGTGATAATTTCTTTAAATATTATTTAGATTCTGCACATAATCTCAGGAATGTCATTTTCTTACAGCCTGCCAGTGGCAGTAACCTGGAGAATTTATCAAAAGATGAATTTTTAGTGATAGTAGTTCCGCATCAGGGTTCTATCATATTTAAAGAAATTGGTTGGTTTATACTAGGCGCTATATTTTTTACCATAATTATTACTACAGCATTCTATTTAACGATACGCACTTTACTTCGTCAGAAAAAATTAAGTGAGATTAAATCTGATTTTATTAATAATATGACGCATGAATTTAAGACGCCGCTTGCAACAATATCATTGGCTGTAGATGCTTTAAAAAATGAAAAGGTAGTGGCGGATAAAGACAAATCAAATTATTTTACCGGTATTATTAAGGAAGAAAATAAAAGAATGAATAAGCAGGTAGAAACCATTCTGCAGGCGGCCTTGCTCGATAAACAGGAAGTGCAATTAAACCTGAAGAAACTATCTGCACATGAACTTATTACTTCTGCATTGAACAATATGACCTTGCCAATTGAAGAGAAAGGCGGGAAATTAATTTCTCACCTGGATGCAACGAAAGATATGATAATGGCAGATGAAGTCCATTTCACAAATTTTGTAAATAACCTATTGGATAATGCGGTAAAATATTCAAAAGATAATCCGGAAATAAAGCTCACGACATTGAATGTTGGAAACAGTTTAAAAATTAAAATTGAAGACAACGGCATTGGTATGAATAAAGAAACATTGAATCGTATTTTCGAAAAATTTTACCGGGCTCATACCGGCAATGTTCATAATGTAAAAGGTTTCGGCCTTGGTCTTAGTTATGTAAAAACCATGGTGGAAGCACATCGGGGGAATATAAAAGCAGAAAGTACTTTAGGAAAAGGAAGTTCCTTTACTATTACTGTACCATTGGCTAAATAGGTTATCCACCACAATCCACAGCTTTCCACATTCAATGCACATAGCAAAACCAGCATTTCTCATCTAAACCTATAACTATCCTTTGGTTATAACCTGTGGATAAATAACTTTTATTAAAAAAGTGTCACAAAGTGGGAAAAAGTGTTATTTTGTGTTTATAATACTTAATAATCAACTTATTTCTCCTTCATGATCAGCTTTTTAGGCGAATATGAATCTACCATCGATGCAAAAGGACGTTTCCTTTTGCCGGCTGGCCTTAAAAAGCAGCTGCCGAAGGATGATGCCGTTCAGTTCGTTATAAACAGGGGTTTTGAAAAATGCCTTACCCTTTACCCACTCCAAAGCTGGAAGCCCATTTTTTCTGAAATAAGTAAGCTAAATGATTTTGACCCCAAAGTTAGAGAGTTTAGACGCTATTTTTTAAATGGTGCAATTCAAATCGAAGTTGATAGTGCCGGAAGAATTCTTTTGCCTAAAAACCTGGTAGAGCATGCATCTCTTGATAAAGACATCGTCCTTGTTTCGGCCGTGAATAAGATTGAAATATGGGATAAAAATAAATACCAACAGTTCTTTGAATCATTTACACCGGAAAGTTTCAGCAGCCTGGCGAACGAAGTAATGAATAAAGCAGCTGAAAAGTTGAATAGTTGATTTGTATGGAAAACTCAAAAAATAAAACGGGTTTAACTCATTCAACTGATCAACCAGATAACAGCTACCACGTTCCGGTTTTGCTGCAGCAAACAATTGATGCTCTGGCTATAAAGCCAAATGGGGTCTACGTGGATTGCACTTTTGGAGGTGGTGGACATAGCAGGGAAATTTTGCAGAAACTGGGTAAAGATGCGGTGTTGATTGTTTTTGACCAGGATGAAGATGCTAAGAAAAATGTTCCCGATGATCAGCGGGTAATTTTTGTACCGCAAAATTTCAGGCATCTGCAAAGATTTTTACGATTGCATAAACACGTTCAGGTGGATGGAATTCTGGCAGATTTAGGTGTATCGAGTCACCAGTTTGATGAGCCGGCACGGGGGTTTTCTACCAGGTTTGATGCAGCACTGGATATGAGGATGGATAACCGGCAATTAAAAACCGCTGCAGAAATATTGCAAACATATTCTGAATTGCAATTGCACAAGATGTTTGAAAAATATGGTGAAGTAACAAATGCAAAAACGCTGGCGAAAGTTATTGTGGAACATAGAAAACTGGTTCCGGTTACAACTATCAACCAGTTTAAGCAATCGGTGCAACAAATAGTAAAAGGGAATCCAAATAAATATTTTGCCCAGGTTTTCCAGGCATTGCGAATAGAAGTAAATGATGAAATAGGAGCTTTAAAAGAATTGCTTGTTCGATCTGTACCATCACTAAAACCAGGTGGCCGCATAGCAGTGATAACATTTCATTCTTTAGAAGACAGACTGGTAAAGAATTTTTTTAAAAAGGGAACTTTTGAAGAGCAGGAAGCAGATGAAGTGTATGGAACAAAAGTGGAAAGTCCTTTTACAGTGATATCAAAAAAACCAATAACAGCAGGTTCAGAAGAATTAAAAATAAATACCAGGGCAAGAAGTGCCAAACTTAGAATAGCAGAAAAAAAATAATGACTGAACCAATAAAAAATACAGAATCTTATTTTTCGGCGAAAGGCGATTGGAAAAAAATATTCAACTATAAATGGATAGTAAAGAATATTCCATTCTTCCTTTTCTTATCGGTGCTGGCAGTTATATACATATACAATGGTCATCATGCAGATAAGCTGATAAGAAAAATTGCAACAAGCGAAAAAAATATTAAAGAATTAGAATACGAGTATAAGGCTGTAAAAAGTGAAGTGATCTTTAGAAGTAAAGCAAGTGAGTTAGTGAAAGCTGTAGAACCATTAGGATTAAAAGAACAGAAGATACCGCCGGTATTATTGACCGACTCTGTTTCAAAATGATTTAAAAAATAAATTAATACCCACCAGGTGGAAATAAAAAAAGACATATTATGGAGAGTGTACGTATGCTTTATTTGCATAGTGCTGCTAGGAGTATGCGTTATTAGCCGGGCGTTTTATATACAAAAAATTCAAGGCAAATTCTGGCGTGCAGAAGGAGATAGCCTGCATCTAAAATATTTGCCAATAGATGCTGAGCGGGGAACTATTTATAGTTCTGATGGAAATATGCTGAGTACTTCAGTTCCCATTTTTGATGTATATGTTGACTTTGGTGCAGATGGCTTGAGAGAAAAACAAGGAAAACGGTTTAAAGATAATGTAGACTCTCTCAGTATTTCACTTGCAAATCTTTTTAAAGATCAGACAGCTGCGGCTTATAAAAAAGAATTACAGCTTGCGTACAAAAATGAAGAGCGTTATTATCCTTTAAAAAAGAAAATTTCTTTTGAAGAATACAAAGCACTGAGAGAATTTCCTTTAGTGAGATCTGGAAGAAATAAAAGTGGTTTTATAATCGATCCGAGAGATAAGCGTATAAATCCATATGTATTATTAGCCAACAGAACCGTTGGTTTATCCAGGTTGAATGCTAAGCAAAATGTGGGTCTGGAACTAACTTACGATAGTTTACTAAAAGGAGAGACTGGCAGCCGTTTGATGCGTTATGCCGCAGGTGCATATATGCCTGTAGAAGGCGCAGAACTTGATCCTGTAAACGGAAAAGATATTGTAACAACACTGGATACTTACATGCAGGATGTTGCTGAAAATGCGTTGTTGAGAATGTTACAAAGTAATAATTCTTTACACGGTTCTGCCATTGTGATGGAAACAGCAACCGGTAAAATTAAAGCAATTGCAAACCTCGGTAAGCAAACTGATGGGTCATATATAGAAGACCTTAATTATGGTATTGGTAAAGCGACTGAACCAGGTTCTATTTTTAAACTTGCAACGTTGTTAAGTTTACTCGAAGATGGATATGTAACTAAGAATTCTATTGTGGATTGTAATGGTGGAATAAAATATTTTTATGGATTAAAAATTCAAGATTCCCATTTAGGTACTGGCAAAGAATCTGTTTTAAAAGCTTTTGCTGCAAGTAGCAATGTTGCGTTTGCAACCTTGGCAGATCAGTATTACCACAATCAGCCTTCAAAATTTACTGATCATCTGCATAAATTTCGTTTAGATCAAATGACAGGGATAGATATTGTAGCATCATCCGGCAAGCCAACAATAAAAAAACCAACAAATCGCAAAAGCTGGGATAACACAACTATTCCATTTATGGCACATGGCTATGAAGAACTGGTAACGCCACTGCACATGCTTATGTTATATAATGCTGTCGCAAACAAAGGCAGGATGATGAAGCCCTACCTGGTAGAGGCTGTGAGAGAATACGGTGTAGATATAAAAAATATTGAGCCTCAGATTTTAGTAGATAAGATATGTAGTGATGAAACCCTTGCCCAGGCAATAGACTGTTTGAAAGCGGTAGTAGATAGTGCCCATGGAACTGCACATAAAGTTGTATATGATCCGGCATATTCTATTGCGGGTAAAACAGGAACTGCAGTTACAGCGCTGGATAATAAGGGATACAATAAAGGCAATAAAATTTACCAGGCATCTTTCATTGGTTTTTTTCCTGCAGACAATCCAAAATATACGATGTCTGTAGTTATACAAAATAGTAGGGAATCTGTATTGCATTTTGGCGCAGATGTAGCAGGCCGTGTATTCAAAGAAATAAGCGATCGTATTTATGGCCGCTATTTAAGTACAAATAATTTTTCTACTACAAAAGTTATTGATAGCAGCTCTGATAATTCTATCGGAATGAAAACAGATATGCAGTCAATTTTTAATTTTTTAAATATAAATTTTAAAGATTCTTCCGGCACAGGTTCGTGGATAAATATGCAATTAAAAAATAATTACGCCAGATTAAATACACCCCCTTATTCTGTAACGCCGGCCACTGTAACCCCTAACGTTATTGGCATGGGTCTTAAAGATGCGGTGTATTTATTGGAGAATAAAGGATTGAAAATAGCAATACTTGGCAGCGGAAAAGTGATTAGCCAAAGCGTGGCAGCCGGCTCCAATTTTTCTAAAGGACAAAAAATAATGATAACGCTCAATTGAGCAACAGCTATGCTGAAAGACTTGTTATATAAAGTAAAAATAGTTGCTGTAAAAGGCAATACGGATATTGAGATAACTGCTTTGCAGTTAGACTCCCGTGAGGTAAAAAAACTGGATTGCTTTATTGCAGTGAACGGTACACAGTCTAATGGACATGATTATATAAATGCAGCAATAGAAATGGGTGCAGTCGCCATTATTTGCGAAGCACTTCCTGCTGAAATAAAAGATGATATTACTTACGTACAGGTTGAGAACAGTGCAATAGCTGCAGGTATCATCAGTCATAATTTTTATGGTGAGCCATCTGCTGAAATAAAACTGGTTGGTGTTACAGGTACCAATGGTAAAACGACTATCGCAACATTGCTGTTTCAATTATTTTCTGCACTTGGTTATAAGTGTGGTTTGATAAGCACTGTGCAAAACCAGGTTGGAGATACTATCATACCTGCTACACATACAACACCCGATGCGGTTAATTTAAATGCATTGCTTAGTAAAATGGCTGAAGCCGGATGTAATTATGTTTTTATGGAATGCAGCAGCCACGCTATTCAGCAACATCGTTTGGCTGGATTGATTTTTGCCGGAGCAATTTTCAGCAACATCACACATGATCATTTGGATTATCATAAAACATTTGATGAATACATCTTTGTAAAAAAATCATGGTTTGATGAGTTGCCTAAAGCTGCATTTGCCATCAGCAATGCAGATGATAAAAGAGGAACAGTGATGTTGCAGAATACAATTGCAAAAAAATATTTTTATAGTCTTAAAACGTTAGCAGATTTTAAAGGTAAAATCCTTGATAACAGTTTTACCGGTTTACATATGTTGGTGAATGAAACAGAAGTAAATTTTAAAATGATAGGCGAGTTTAATGCATATAATTTATTGGCAGTATATGCAGCAGCAATTTGCCTGGGGCAGGATAAACAAGAAGTGCTTTTGCAACTGAGTAATTTAAGTGGCGCTGAAGGAAGGTTTGATTATTTAGTAAGTCCGCATGAAAGAATGGTTGGTATTGTTGACTATGCTCATACGCCCGATGCGTTGTTAAATGTATTGGCAACTATTAAAAATCTTCGCCAGGGAAATGAAAAAATAATCACGGTAGTTGGTTGCGGTGGCAACCGGGATAAAACGAAAAGGCCCATCATGGCGGCAGTTGCCTGTGAATACAGTGACAGGGTAATTTTCACTTCTGATAATCCAAGAAAAGAAAATCCATTTGAGATCTTAAAAGAAATGGAAGCAGGTGTAAATGTGGTAGCCCGTAAAAAATTTATAACAATAGAAGATAGAAGGGAAGCGATTAAAACTGCAGTAAGCATTGGTAATAAAGAAGACATTGTTTTAATAGCGGGAAAAGGCCATGAAAAGTACCAGGATATTAATGGTGTAAAGCATGACTTTGATGATAAAAAAGTATTGGAAGAAATGTTTGTGCTGTTAGAGAAGTGAGGGGGTGAAGAGTGAAAGGTGAGAAGTGGGAAGATTTTTTCAACTGCCAGAGTTTCACCATTGACCATTGACAATTCAAAGAATACAGATTATAATTTATAGACAAAATGTTGTATCACTTTTTTAATTGGTTGGCAAAAGAAAATTTCCGGTTCCCGGGAAGTGGGCTCTTTCAGTTCATCACCTTCAGGGTGCTGCTGGCCATGATATTGTCTTTAGTGATCACAACAGTATATGGTAAAAAATTAATTCGCTTTCTGCAGAAAAAGCAATTAGGCGAAACCGTTAGAGATCTTGGTCTTGCCGGTGAGCAGCAGAAAAAAGGTACACCGACAATGGGTGGTATCATTATAATATTGGCAATCATAATTCCAACATTATTGTTGGCCGACCTGGATAAAGTATACATCCGCCTGATGTTGCTATGTACAGTATGGCTGGGCGGTATTGGTTTTATAGATGATTATCTTAAAATTAAGTCACGCCGAATTGCGAAAGAAAAAGGAATTGATTATAAAAAAACGGATGCAGATGGCCTTGCAGGCAGGTTTAAAATATTTGGACAGGTAATGTTGGGTATTGTTGTAGGAGCTACTTTATATTTCAGCGATAGTGTAAGTGTAGAAAGAGAGGTGTATAATCCCGACATACAATTTGTAAAAGATTCAGTACTGCATCCCGGTGAGCATTTGTTAGACTCTTTCCATTTTGCAACTATTGATGGAAAGAAGCACATTTTCGCAAGAGTTAAAACTCCTATTACGACCATACCTTTTTCAAAATCGCACGAGTTTAATTATGCCAAACTATTGCCTGCAAGTTGGGAAAGTTATACATACATATTATACATCATCATTGTAATATTTATTGTAACGGCAGTTTCAAATGGTGCTAATATAACTGATGGGTTAGATGGACTTGCAACAGGAGTTTGTGCTATCATTGGTATATGTCTCGGCATATTTGCTTACATCAGTGGTAATATAAAATTTGCAGAGTATCTCAATATCATGTACATCCCTAACCTCGGAGAATTGTCCATTTTTATTGCAGCATTTGTTGGGGCCTGTATCGGTTTCTTGTGGTACAATTCTTATCCGGCGCAGGTTTTCATGGGTGATACAGGTAGCCTGGCCTTGGGCGGCATCATTGCAGCGCTTGCCATTATAGTAAGAAAAGAATTATTGATACCAATATTTTGCCTGGTGTTTTTTGTGGAATTGTTAAGTGTGATGGCACAGGTAAGTTATTTTAAATATACTAAGAGAAAATATGGTGAAGGCCGACGGATCTTTTTAATGAGTCCATTGCATCATCATTATCAAAAATTAGGATATCATGAAAGTAAAATAGCAGTTCGTTTTTGGATAATAACAATTTTGTGTGTTGCTATGGCCATTGTTACGCTTAAGCTTCGATAAAAAGATTATTGAAAAACCCGCAACCTTGAACGCATCATTAGATTCAAAGTTTTTCAATTTATCAAAAGCACAATGTCTGTGAAGCCAACGCATTACCTGTTAATTTCTATGCTGTTGAAGAACCAATTTTTATTAAACTGAGATGACAGGAACGATGATGTTCTGTAGAGTCTCAATACTATTGAAGAACTATTTTTTAAAGTGTCTGAAAGCACAAGCAGTTATCTAGTTATGCTGTTGAAGAACCAATTTTTATTTTTTGTAAGCATGTTTAAACACAAATGAAAAAAAAACTTGTCATACTCGGTGCCGCTGAAAGCGGAGTTGGTGCAGCCATACTGGCCAGCCAGCAAGGGTATGATGTGTTTGTAAGTGATGGCGGCAGTATCAAAGATCAGTATAGAAACGAATTGATCGAACACAATATTGCATTTGAAGAAGGAAAGCACAGTGAAGAAAAAGTTTTAAATGCTGATGAAGTTGTAAAAAGCCCCGGCATTCCTGAAAAAAATGAGTTAATAAAAAAGTTAAGGTCAAAAAATATTTCCATCATCAGCGAAATTGAGTTTGCATTTCGTTATGCCGGAAACAGTAAAATAATTGGCATCACCGGCAGTAACGGAAAAACAACAACGACATCTCTCATTTATCACATTTGTAAAACGGCAGATAGGGACTGTGCAATGGTTGGCAACATCGGCTTTTCATTTGCAAAGCAGGTAGCCTTGGATCCGAAGCCATTATACGTTGCTGAAATAAGTTCTTTTCAATTAGATGATATAAAAACGTTCAGGCCAGATGTAGCAGTGCTTACAAACATTACAGAAGACCACCTGGACAGGTACGATTACAAACTGGAAAACTATGTACACAGCAAATTTAGAATTGCTGAAAATCAATTGGCAACAGATGTTTTTATTTATTGCCAGGATGATGAAACAACCATGAAATTTATTACTCACTATCCCATTAAATCATTACCAGCCCCAATTACCATGAGTAAAGAACTACCACAAGGAGTGTATTTGACGAATGCTGAAATGCATCTCAAATGGAAAACAGAAGAAATGCAAATGAGCGTGGGTGATTTTGCACTAAAAGGAAAACACAATCAATATAATAGTATGGCCTCAAGTATGGCTGCAACGGCAGTCGGTATTCGCAAAGAAAAAATAAGAGAAGCACTCCAAACTTTTGAAAGTCTGGAACACCGCATGGAACCAGCCGGCACCGTAAGAGGCGTCGAGTTTGTAAATGACAGTAAAGCTACAAATGTAAACAGCACCTGGTTTGCGCTGGAAAGTATGACCAAGCCGGTGATACTGATACTTGGCGGTGTTGATAAAGGCAACGATTATAGTTTATTAAAAGAACTCGTTATTGAAAAAGTAAAAGCAATTGTTTGCATGGGTACAGATAACAGGAAAATTCATGAAGCTTTTGGCGATACTGTTTCATTAATACTCAATACAGAAAGTGCAAAAGATGCTGTAGAAGCCGCTTTTCATTTTTCAAATAAAGGTGACGTGGTTTTACTAAGTCCTGCATGTGCAAGTTTTGATCTCTTTAAAAATTACGAAGACAGGGGAAAACAATTTAAAGAAGCTGTAAAAGATTTATAAAAAGAAATGATCGACAACGCTTACATACGCTCTCTCTTAAAGCCTGATTTTTCAAATATGGGCAGCAATCTTGTAAATAAAACAAGAGGTGATAGAGTTATATGGGCCATTGTAATTATTCTTACGCTTGCAAGTTTGTTATTGGTGTATAGCAGCACAGGTTCCCTCGCATATCGCATGAGCAAAAGCACAGAAAGTTATTTGTTCAAGCAGTTTGCATTTATTATGTTGGGATTGCTCATTATTTATTGGGCACACCGGATTAATTATACTATCTACTCAAGAGTAGCACTTATTTTATTTTTAATTTCTATCCCGTTATTGTTTTACACTTTGTTGTTTGGCGTACAGTTAAATGCCGGTAGCCGTTGGATAAAACTTCCGGTTATAAACATGACGTTTCAAACATCCGATCTGGCAAAGCTTGCTTTATTTATGTACATGAGCAGGCTGCTAAGCAGGAAACAAAATATAATTAAAGATTTTAAAAAAGGCTTTTTACCAATCATAATTCCGGTAGCGATTATTGTTTTGTTGATTGCACCAGCTAACCTTTCAACAGCAATGTTGATTGCCGGTACCAGTCTTATGCTGATGTTTATCGGGCGAGTAAGCACCAAACATATTCTTGCAACAATCGGCATTGCATTGATACCAATTATATTGTTGGTATCAATTGCAGTTTCTACTTATGATAGTCAAAATCACGAAACAAAAAAGTTGCCGGCTATTTTGGCAATGGGCCGTATACCCACGTGGATAGGGCGTATACAGACATTTGTATATGGTTCTAAAACGGATGACAATGATAAAACCTACCAGATAAACCAGGCGAAAATTGCAATAGCGAATGGTGGATGGTTGGGCAAAGGGCCCGGTAACAGTGAAGCAAGAAATTTTTTACCGCATAGCTACAGCGATTTTATTTATGCAATTATAATTGAGGAGTATGGTTTGTTAGGCGGCCTTGCAATGATATTAATTTCCCTGTTGTTTTTATATCGATGTATAAGAATTTATAAAAA
>JBDSIB010000090.1:0-14163 GCA_039918155.1 Ferruginibacter sp. | reverse complement strand
GAATTGCAGGTGAACCCTGCAGCAGAATTACAGTTTCTGTCAGTAGGGCCAGAACCAGAAATGATCAATACAACTGGCATTTTTCGTTTAGCTACAGCAGGCACACAGAGTGTTCCAAATATTTTACCAGTGGCTGTTTCCAATACAATATTGGTTTGCGATGTGGCGGTATCCTTTTGTGTTTGTGCAAAATCAATTTTTGCAAAAAGCACCATACTTATTAAAAAAAATATTCTCATGCAGATTGTTGTTTTGAAATAATAAATGAGTAAATGATTGGTGTGAGCAGTATTAATATAATATAGATAACGAAAAGCGTAACAATGAGCAATTGTGGTAAAAACGGAATTACCAACATCATTATTAAAGAACTGAAAACCCATAACCTTGCAGTTATAAAATGTGTTTTACGCCACACTGTTTCGCTACTCATCGTCCAGGGTAATCTTATTCCAAAAAAACGATTAGGTTTAATAGCATTAAAATAATTACCTACAACCAGTATTGTAATTAAAAATGTATAAGCAAGTAAAATAAACACGTTCATATTATTGTTAAGAGTATAAAACAATATGATGAGGAAAAGCGCCGAAAGGCAACTATGTACTGCTAACCTGATCATGCTGATACGTATTTCAAAAAAGGACAACTGATTTTTATCTATTGCCAATTTTAGTATGGATACTATTACTAAATAAATTAATAGATTTATACCGGGAAGACCTAGAATAGCTTCCAATTTGCCCGGTATTGTATTGCGGTTTATATGTACAGACAACTGGTTGGGTAGTTTATCCCATAAAATAAAAGCGGTAATAAACGGTATTAGAAGTACTGCCCAGATTACTATCTCTGTGTTTCTTTTTTTCATCCTTTTGATTTTTTACTTTTATTTTTTTTATTTGAAAAATCCATCATCCAGCTTACTATCTCATCAAACACGGTAGTATTTAACGAGTAAGTAATAAACTGTCCTTCCTTTACCGACTGCACCACATTTGCCTGGCGCAATAAATCAAGATGGTGAGAAATACTTGGCTTACTCATTGCAAAATGGTCTGCAATTTCGCCAGCGGTAAGGTCTTTATTTCTGAGTAACTCTATAATTTCCCTTCTTGTAGGGTCACCTAAAGCTTTAAACAGAATATTCATATCTATAAGATTGTTGTATATTTAGACAAATATCTAAATACTATATTTGTAAACCTACTATTTTTATATGAATGGTAAAATTTAATTTAGGAGCATGTATGTTGTTTCGTATATATTGCGAACTGATTTACTTGCACTTTATATAGATAATGCAAATGAGTTGTATAGCAGCACTTCCGGCTGGGCAGGAGTTATAGCCTTCGCCATACTCAATATTTGCATTTACATTTTGTAACAAATTATTCAACAATAGAAAAAAATTAAAACATGATAACAATTAGCAAAGAAAATGACAGTTTTATATTTAACGTTAATGGAATGCATAAACTCTGGGCGTTCAAAAGCCAGTTGACTATTCCAACGGACAATATTATAAATGCTCACCAGGATATAGAAAGCATTAAAGGCTGGCACGGATGGCGGGCACCTGGAACATCAATTCCTTCCATCATTACTGCCGGTACATTTTATAAAGATGGAAATAAAATATTTTGGGATGTAGCAAATATAGAAAACTGCATTATTGTAGACCTGAAAGACGAAGACTACAAACAACTTATTATTGAAGTAGAGGATCCGGCAGGCATAATAAATTTTCTATTAAGCAAATAACTAAAGCTATTGTGTAAAAATTAAATAAATCATACAATGAAAAAACTTTTTATACTTGCTTTTTTTGTGCTTGTTGAAAGCTGTAGTTTTGGACAGCCTGCCCCAAAAAAAATAAAGATTATTTTGTTAGGAACATTTCACTTCAATCAAAGCCTTGACAGCACGAGTAAATTACATTCGGATATATTTTCAGCAAAAAGACAAAAAGAAATTACCAGCCTGGTAGATAAGTTAGTAAAGCAAAAACCAGACAAAATATTTTTAGAGTTTTCTCAAAAAGATCAACAATATTATGATAGTATTTACACAGAGTATGTAAATGGAAAAGAGCCCGAAAGAGTAAAAACGAAGGCCAATGAAATTTTTCAATTAGGTATGAAAACTGCCAAAAAACTTGGACTTAAAAAAGTAGTTGGCATAAATTATCAACCACAGGAACTGGCAGAAAAAGATTATAAACCATTAAATGCTGCTGACAAGGCTTTACAGGAATTATACCTGGCTATTGGCAATTTTGAAGACTCAACACGAAGCAATACTAAATTTTATGATCTGCCATATCCCTTTAGACAACCTAAACAGGATTCTTTGTTGCAGAAGACAACAATTACCCAATTTATTTTACAATTAAATACCAATAAAAGGCAGCAGTATGAGGAGTTTTCTAATTGGAATTATTTTTATAGTGTAGGTACCGACAATATGAATGTAACAGACTACGTAGGAACATTCTGGTATGGAGCAAATATCAGGAATTACAATAATGTACTTCGACAGGTTGACATTGAAAAAGATAATTGTTACCTGGTTATTTATGGTTCATCTCATATCTCTTTCCTGAAATATATATTTGAAATGAACCCTTATTTTGAAGTTGTAGATTTAGATAAAATACTAAAATAGCAAAGTCAATAGCCATTCTTATATGTAATATTTACATTGAAACAGGCCAGATAATTATTAAAGAAAAGCGGCGGGCAGATGAGGATATATGTCTGCCCGTATAGCATTAAAGTTCGTGTTATACGTTCATTGCTATTTATCTTGCCTCTGCCGGTCTTCGCTTCAATCTTCTCTCCCATCTTCGCCATCGTCTCGTTTTTTTTCACCAACGATGAATAGCTAAGTAAATAAAGCTACTATTTTATTAATTATAATTTTGGCAGGTCCGGTTACCAGCGAAGCGACGTAAGTTTCAAAGGGAATAGCAGAGGTGACCAAGGAAAAACATTCATTATTAAACTTCGCCCCAGTAAAATGTTTCCACTATTTCACCTTGTTCCTTATTTTCATAGACACTTTCAATATCGGGTGTTATAAAATACCCTGAAATACTCGAGTAAAGAATTTTCACTTTATCATTTATAATAGAATCAGTAAGCTGAATGGCGTTGTCTACTTCTTCATCCAGCGTACTTGCTCCATAAATATTCATATGCGTGTGCCAGCCAAATTTAGAGCCCACCCCAAATCCTATGGTAATTTCTTTGTTCTGTGTAGTTAATCTTAAAATAAGTTTTCCTTTTTTACTTGAGTAGTCTAAATCGATAACATCGTTAAGTCTGGTAGAACACATTCCCTTAAATAGCGGAAATCTGTCAATTATTTTCTGGATAACAAAATCGCTAAATTCCTTCTGTTCCATTTTGAGTTTATTATTGTAGTTTTTGCCATGCCCTTTGTTGGCTTCTCTCCCATCTTCGCTATCGTTTGCTATTTTTCACCAACGATGAATAGCTAAGTTAATAAAGCTACTATTTTATTAAATATAATTTAGGCAGGCAAGGATACTAAAAAGGAAATTGTATGAAACCAACCTATTCGCAATTTGCCGTTGGTTAAAAACCAGACGGCAGAATGCTTTATAATCATTTAAGAGTGACGGCAGTGAAGAAAAGGCCCGGACTTTATTGATATCATTTTATATACTATGCTTTTAATTTTCCGCTTTAACTGCATTTAATTTCAACACACCAGTTTTTAAACCATTGCAAGTTGCGGTTACAATAATGGATCCTTCGCCGCCGGTGGATTGTACAATTACCTGTGCCAGGCCGTTGAAAAGTTTACGCCTCCACGTTGCGGCAGGAGTGATGATCTGAAAAAGGCCGGGGTTCATATTCATAACATCCCAGGGCTGTTTTTTTAGTAGCGGTGTGGCAGCAATAGCAATGCTGTTTTGGCCCTGCCGCAGTTGCGAAGCGGTAAGTTCAAATACATTTCCATTTGCTGATTGCGGCAGGTTGGTAGCGATTGCTTTTCCGTTGATGTAAATGGTTTGCTCCAAACCAATACTATTGTAAAAAAAAGTTAGTTTCTCATTGCCTTTTAGTGCAGGCATGTTGAAATTTCCACGATACACTAAAGCTTTTACGGTGTCGCCAAATTGCGGGGTGCGGTCATCTTTAAAAGCAGTATTCCAATTGGCATTATCGTAAGTGTCCGCCATTTCATTTTCGGTTGAAATAGAAGGCACCCGTTTCTCTTTTAAATCATTGATAGTTACAACTTGTATTTCCGGCAAATATTTATCAGGTTCCAATGAAGTAGGTTTACCATTTCCAACTCCAATAATCTTTGCCGGTCCTTCTATTGAAAAACTAATTTCCGCATCTTCGGTTGGTACATGCAGGTTATTTTTATCTCTTGTATCAACGGTTATCACCGCAATGTCTTCTTTATCTGCTTTAATTGATTGCACATTTGAAATCAACTGAACTGCAACCGCATCAGCAGTTGTTTGTACTATATCCGTGATGGTTTTTTTGCCTTTGTTGTAACCAATTGCTTCTAATGTTCCCGGCTGGTAATTTACCTTCCATTCTAAATGACCATTGCGTTGCATCGTCTTTTTACCGAGGCTCTTTTTATTAAGAAATAATTCTACCTCATCGCAATTACTATATGCCCATACAGCAATCTCCTGCCCTTCTTGTCGCCAGTTCCAGTGTGGTAAAATGTGAAGTAGCGGTTTATCCATCCACCAGCTTTTCAGATAGTATACATCATCTTTCGGAAAGCCACACAAATCCATCATCCCAAAATAAGAAGTGACGGAAGGCCAGCCGAAAGGTGTAGGCTCACCCCGGTAATCAAAACCCGTCCAGATAAACATACCTGCTAAATATGGCCGCTCTGCATACCACTTCCAACCCTGTTCTATGCTTAAGTATCCTTTCGGATGCTGCGGTGTATCGTAAGCGGACCGGTAGTGCTTCTCCATGTCATCCGCATACTCGCCTCTTGTGGCTACGGTTGAGCCTTCTTCTGTTCCCCAACTAAGTTGTGCCGGGAATTTTTTATGTTGCTCATCCGTATTTTTATTAGCCACATAATTATAACCCATCAATTCAATTATAGCAGAAATGCCTTGTGTTATTCCACCACTAAAAGCATAGGTTACCGGCCTGGTTGTATCCTGCGTTTTTACGTAAGCCTGCATCGTGGTGGCAATCCTTGCACCGGTAATGCTGTTCTCGATTGCCCATTCTTCATTACCAATGCTCCAGCTAATAACAGACGGATGATTCCGGTCCCGGTCAATCATTCTTTTTACATCATTCAAATGCTGTTCTGTTGTTCCCATTAAACGGTTTTCATCAATTACCAGCATTCCTAATCTATCGCAGGCATCCAGCAGTTCGGGGGTTGGTGGATTATGCGAACAACGATATGCATTACTCCCCATTGCTTTCAGCGAACGAATCCGGAATTCCTGCAAAGCATCCGGCATGGCAGTACCCACTCCCGCATGATCCTGATGGTTGTTAGTGCCTTTTATTTCTACATGTTTTCCATTTAAAAAAAAGCCTTCGTTCGCATCAAAACGAATAGTGCGGATACCGAAGTTGGTGCTGTAAGTATCTACTGGTTTTCCATTTTGCGATATGGTAGTTACCAGCTTGTACAAATATGGATTTTCAATATCCCAAAGCTTTGGGTTTGGTACTATCAGATTATCGCTCACCTCTTTTTCCTGCAATGCATTTATTGTACCGGTAACGGAATTACTTTTTTGAACAACCTTTTCTTCCTTGTCTATTATAGATTGTTGAATGGTATAAGTTGCCGGTAATTTATCATCATTCTTTAAGGTTATTTTGGCAGTAACTGTTGCATTATTTCCTTCCACTTTTGAAGTTACAAAGCTTCCGTTTGTGGCTACATGCAACGGGTTTGTTTTATTGAGCCACACATGCCGGTAAATACCTGCGCCTTCATAAAACCAGCCTTCCTCCAGCGTAACATCTGTGCGAACAGCAATTACATTTTCGCCACCATAATTTAGATAATCGGTGAGGTCATATTCAAAACCTAAATAGCCACTCGGCTCATTACCTAAAAAATGGCCGTTGATCCATACGATGCTGTTGCGAAAAATGCCATCAAAAGCGATGGAAATGTGACGGCCTGAATCGCCGGCCGGAATAGTAAAAGTTTTACGATACCAGGCTACACTACGGTCCGGAAAGTTTCGGCCAATAGCTTTGAAACCGTGACTAAAACTACCTATACTATCAAAAGTATGCTCTACTGCCCAGTCATGCGGCAGGTCCAATATCCGCCAGGTTCTGTCATCAAATTTTGCTGCTGAAGCACCATCTCCATAACCCGTTTTTGTAATGTAAGAAAAGTAAGAAGTGCCATTGCCGAAATCTTTTTTTGTATCATAGGGATGACCAAAAGCAAACCGCCATCCAAAATCCATTAGTAAATGTTCCCGGGGTGAAGTAGTTTGTGCAAGGCCGCTGATAAATGCCACAAGCAGTAATAGTAACAGATAATTTTTTCTCATTAAGTAAATATCTATGTAAAAAATTCAAAGCTCTTCACTGACCTGAATGCTAACAACCAATTCTATAAATGTGCGTCCGTCAATAATTAATTCGGTATAAAAATAGTGCTTATTTCCATAGCATTTTTCCTGTTTAATTCTGTTAAGTTTTGATTATTCAAAACCCAGAGAATATATTCTACTTTGCCTCCTTTACGCTTCGCTTCAACCTCCTCTCTCATCTTCGCTATCGCCTGGTATTTTTCACCAATGATGAATAGCTAAGTAAATAAAGCCAGGGTTTTACTAATTGTAATTTAGATGGTACTGACTGACGGCAGGGAAGGCAATCGTTAAAAAAAGAACCATTGCAAATTTACCTCTGCTAAGAAAGCATTTTCCGAAAGACGATGTGCATCTACCGGAATATTATATATATGCAACTCTTATCCATGGCATTTTGGTGACCAGTTAACTTCAAGATGTTGCTCATTGCTCAATCAATTCCCCCACCGGGGTGATTACTCTTGAAAGTTATTTTGGCCAGGTATAAATTTACATCTGGTAATTTTTATTTTCTTTTAATATCCTTTAAAAAGCCGATAGAGAAATATTTTAGATCTGTTTCTTTTTAAAATTATCCTCTTTTAGATGTCTTTGATTTTCAAATTATAAATATGTAAAGATGAAATGATGAAAAAATTATTGATCAAATTAATTGCCACAATATCTTTTATCAGTATATGCGTTGTAGTTGATGCACAGGCAAAAATTGTAATTAATGGAGGTATAATTAATATCTCCAATGGCGCCGTGTTGATAATTGACAATCCTGTTAATAGCGCAATCACTTATAAAGGATCAGGTTACATACAAAGTGAAGGAATGAACAATAGAATTATATGGAATATTGGCCCTGGAAATGGTAATATTTATCTTATTCCATTTGGAAATGCGGCTGATTATTTACCACTACAATTCAATGCTGCATCTGGTATCGGCTCCAACGGCAATATTTCTTTTAGTACCTACTCTACTCCTACCTGGAAGAACAGTGATTTTTTGCCTGCTGGCGTAACTAATGTAAACCATAACGGTACAGACAATTCTCTAAATGTAATTGACCGCTTCTGGCAAATTAATCCGCAGGGATATACTACAAAACCTGATCTTACAAACCTTACATTCACATATTCTGATAATGAATATAATGCTCCAAATACAATTACAGAGAGTAATTTAATTGCTCAGAGATGGAATACAGGAGCTTTAACCTGGAGCGATTATATTCCGGTTTCTACATTGAATGTTGGAAATAATACTGTAAATATTTCTGCTGTATCCGGTATAAACCTGTATAACTGGTGGACACTTGTAGATAGAACTGTGATACTGCCGGTAAATCTTATTTCATTCAAAGCCAGCGCTGATAACGGGATAGTACAAACGAAATGGCAAACAGCGTCTGAACAAAATACCAGCTATTTTGAAATATGGCGGGGCACAAATGTTCAGCAATTTTCTTTAGTAGGTACTCTTACAGCGGCTGGTAACAGCAATACGATAAAGAATTATTTTTTCAATGATCTGCACCTTTTTTACGGCATTTCTTATTACAAGTTAAAAACAGTTGATAAAGATGGCAGTTTCAGTTGGTCTGGTATTGCAAGTATAAATATTGCAAATAATGATCTGACCTATCTATATCCAAATCCTGCAGGAGATTATATCAGCATACACGCCAGCCCCGAAATAATTGCTAAAAAATCAGTTGCCCGCCTGTTTGACATTGGAGGAAAACTGCTCCAGGTATTCAGCATTATAAACCAGCACCAGGTAATAAATATTTCTAAACTTTCTGCCGGTGCTTATCATATCAATATTATAACCGATAATAAAATTCAAACATTAGCATTCATCAAAAAATAATATAAATGAAAACGAAAATATTTCTTTTAATTATTGCCTGCGGTTTTCAGCAAATAATTTATGGACAAAACATTGGTATAAATTCAACCGGTGCTACGCCGGACAATAGTGCCATGCTGGATGTAAGCGCTACCAACAAAGGATTTCTAATGCCCAGAATGAGCAGCGCACAGAGAACTGCGATTGCAACACCAGCAATCGGCTTGCAGGTGTATGATACTGATAATAACAGTTACTGGTTTTATAACGGTACTGCCTGGTCGCAGTTAACAACGGGCAGCAATGCATGGAGCCTAACCGGCAATGCTGGCACCATCCCTGCCGCCCAATTTATTGGCACAACAGATAATCAGCCTCTGCTGTTTAGGGTAAATAATTTGCGGGCAGGAGAGATACATCCTACAAGTGGGAATTCTTTTTTCGGCTTAGAGGCCGGGCAAGCGAATACTACAGGAATTGATAATACTGCAAATGGATATCAGTCGCTTTTTTCAAACATAAGAGGTCAGTTAAACACTGCCATTGGATATCGATCTCTTTATTCCAACACTACCGGAAATTATAATACAGCAACCGGATACCAGTCACTTTTTTCCAATATCACCGGCATTCATAATACTGCCAGCGGATTAGCGGCACTTTATCTTAATACTACCGGAAGTGAAAATACTGCTAACGGATTTAATTCACTTTTTTCAAATACTACCGGAGATAATAATACAGCTATTGGAGATCTATCACTGCAAAGCAATACAACTGGGAATAATAATACAGCCACCGGATTCCGGGCGCTTTTTAACAACGATAACGGGCCTGATAATACTGCCAACGGATCTAAGTCTCTTTATTCAAATACTACTGGGAGTGGTAATACGGCATCGGGAGTTTCAGCACTTTACAATAACACCAGTGCAGTTAATAATTCAGCATCCGGAGACGCTGCCCTTTATTCCAACACGCTGGGTAACTACAATACCGCATCCGGAGCCGCTGCACTTTATTATCTCGTAGGTGGAAGTAAAAACATTGCCATAGGTTATTTTTCAGGCACCGCTCCCGGCTCTCCCAATGTAAACAATACCATTAGTATTGGAAACGATGATATTTTAAATGGCGCCAGCAACCAGGTTATCATAGGCAACTTCAGTTCTACAGGTTATTATTCGCATAATTCCTGGAGTACCTTTTCCGATGCAAGAATAAAAACAAACATTAAGCAAGAAGTAAAAGGTCTTGATTTTATTATGCGCCTGAAACCGGTTACCTATAACAAAAGCATAAAAGAAATGGTAAGACTTACCGGAAATAAAGAAACAGCAGATTTTCCGGGAAAATACGATGTAGAAAAAATAACCTATTCTGGCTTTCTTGCACAGGATGTTGAGCAGGCGGCTAAAGAAACAGGTTATGATTTTAGTGGTCTGCGCAAACCGAAAACCGATAATGATCTGTATGCCTTAAGCTATGAGACTTTTGTAGTGCCGTTGGTAAAAGCCATGCAGGAGCAGCAGGTAATTATTACTGATCAGCAACGGCAAATAGAGTTGTTTGAAAAAAGATTAATTGCTTTGGAACAAAAATCAAAATAATTATGCTATCATATTTTAAAAAATATCACTCATGTTTTGTGCAACCTTTTTATTAAAAACTAATTGACAAAATATTTTTTATATCAACGAATTAAAAAAGACAATGAAAAAAAAATACCTGTTTATACTGCTGTTAATATGTTCTTATTACGTTAATGCACAAACCTGGACAGGTGGCAGCACCAATTGGAACAATCCAGCCAACTGGAACCCAATGACGGTGCCAACAAGCAATGATATTGCAACCATTCCCGGGGGGCTCGGAAATTATCCTGTATTACAAAACAATATAACGGTAAGATCTATAAACATGCAAGCCGGAAGTAAGCTGGATGTGAATGGCTTTAGCCTTACGATTATTAGCAACGATTTTGTATATTTTACGGGTGCTACGCTCATTAACAGCGATGCTACCAAAGACATAATTTTAAATATAAATACAGGCGATCTTGGCTTTACAACATATTTTAAAAACAATACCGTTAACGATAATATTGTATTTAACCTTAGCGGTGGCAATACATTTTTAGAGGGCGATGCCGGTGTTGCCAACCAGTTTAACGGAAACGTTACTTACAACATCACCGATAGACTGCCTGTAAAAATTTCTGACGCAGTGCCCTCGCAGTTTAATGGTAACCTTACCGTAAACCGCACCAGTAAAGGCGAAACACATGTTTGTAATGGCGGTGGAAATATTACTGGCAATTATTTATTTATCGATAATACCGGCAGTATAACATTAATGGGAAACAATACTGCAAAAACCAATATTGCCGGTACCGTAAATATTACTGTAAATGATCCATCTGTTAGCACTGCTACATCAATATTTGAAATGCACCGTATCATTAATCAAACAAATGGCGGAAATATACTCATTCAAAATACGGCTGGTTTTCTTATCGAAAGAGATACCCTGAAAAATGTGGCCATAAATATTACTGGTACAAGAGGAAATATAATTGGCGACATTTTAAATAGTTCAATTACTGCCAATACTTTAGTTAGTAATAATGTTACATCACTGGGGAATTCACGAATATATGTTAGAGATAATCTATTTACGGGAAATTCAAACTTTATCACAAATGGCAATCTTATAGATTTATATGAATGGGGCAACCATTTTATTGGCAATACAACTTTTACTGTGAATAGTGGTACATCGCTGCATGTATGTTACACTGCATCATCAATTTTTGATGGCAATGTAACTATCAACCGTACAGTGGCTGGTTACACAGAAGCCTTTGTGTATGGTGCAATTATCAATGGTAATTTTATCTACACAAACAACACCGCCGGCGATACGCATCTCGGAAATTTTTATGGCTTTCCCGGCAGAAAAACCACCATCAGTGGCACAATAAATATAACCGCACATTTTGCAACGGCTGGTGTTTTTGCACTGGATGAAGTGATGAACCAAGCCGGTGGGGGAAATATTGATGTATTGAATTCCAAAGGAGCCGATATTAAAAATGATACGCTTATTGTAAATGCATTTAGCATAACCGGCTATAGCAATGGCTTCGCAGAATTTTTTAATAATCAGGTAACCGGCAATGTTACACTGGCGGATGCTGCCAGTAACTCTGGCAGTTTTGTTACCGATTTGCGAAACAATATTGTTACCGGAACCAGCAGTTTTACCAGCAATGGCAGCAGTGCATTTTTTGATGCATACAATCCGCAATTTGGCGATTTCAGCAATACATATTTTGGTGATGTAACTTATACAAGGAACAATGGGGACATATATATCGGCGTAGGTGGCGTTGCCAGTAATATGGTATCGTATTGCCAAAATCTTACTTTAAATTCTGCCAGTAATATTACCATAGGTAAAATAAAATTTATCTGCAGTGGAAATAGTATCATAGAACAATTGGGTACACAACCTATTATTGCAGATGAGATCACTATAGAAAAAACAGGTACAGGTAAGGTTACTCTAAATGATCCTGTAACCATATCCGCCAAAGTAACTTTTATCAGTGGTATCATTTACAGCAGTATAATCAACAGTCTAACATTTGGAATTAGTGCAATACAAACCGGCGCATCCCCTACCAGTTATCTTGATGGGCCGGTAACCAAAATAGGAAACACTGCATTTACATTTCCCGTAGGAAAACCGGGAGAGTTTGCATTGATAAGTATTTCTGCACCCGCAAATGTTACAGATGCTTTCCGTGCACAATATTTTTCCGGTAACCCGGCGGGCGGCGGTTATAACACGGCATTAAAAGATGCATCGTTAGATCATTTATCATCTTCAGAATATTGGATATTGGATAGAACTGTTGGTACATCTCCCGTATTTGTTACACTTACCTGGGATGCAGCCCGCAGCGGCCCGATAAACAACTTATCAGATCTTCGGGTAGCAAGATGGAACGGCAGCTTATGGAAGGATGAAGGTAACAGCATGGTAACAGGCACAAATGCGGCAGGCAGTATTACTTCATTAGGTGCTGTAACTAATTTCAGTCCTTTTACTTTAGGCTCTGCCACGGCCGCAAATGTATTGCCCGTGAAGCTTGTAAGCTTTACCGGGAATAAATGTAACAGTAATATCTGTTTATCCTGGATAACAGAAAATGAACAAAACCTTTCCCACTACGAAATTGAAAAAAGTAATGATGGAATAATTTTCAGCAGCTTTATTAACGTAAATGCGATAAATACAACAGCAAAAAACACATACAATGCAAAAGATGTTTCGCCTTTTGGAGGTATCAGTTTCTACCGCTTAAAAATAATTGATAAAGATGGCCGCTTTAAATACAGCAGCGTAATAAAAGTAAATATTGATGATACACACCTGGTTTCGCTGTTGCCAAATCCGGCTCATAATTTCATTTTCCTTAAAGGAATAAAAGCATTCAGCGCTGTAAAAATAATCAGCCTTACCGGCAAAATAATGCTGCAGCAAAATATCACATCTGATCTAAGAGAAATTAATATCAGCAATTTACCTGCGGATATATACCTGGTACAATTATTAGGAAAAGAAAAAACCGTTACGTTAAAACTCATAAAATACTAATCCTTTAACCTGCCTGCAACAGTCAGCAAAGTAGTACTATGAACGAGGCAAAAGAAACGCAAGCTGCAATCACTAAAATTAAGCCTGGTAATATGCAGGCAACAGAAGGCGGCTGGATGATGACTGCCAAATTAAATGGTAAAGACTGGAAAGCTTCGTCCCTTATGCCTCCTGCAGCAGCATCAAGAATAATTGGTTATTACCAGGATGAATACATTGGCCTGCCTTATAATAAACAATATTTAGTTGCCGGTAAAAAAATTGCACTTGGTGAAGATGAGGCAGTGGATATTTCTTTCACAGGCATCGGACTTGCCATCACAAAAAATGGGGAAATGGAAATTACAAAAATGAATGAGAATTGGGCAGAAGGTAAATTTCACTTTACGGCCACAATATCGGGTACAGATAAATTAGTGGAAGTGACAGAAGGATCTTTTAGAATAAAAATTAAGTAAAAAAACAGAGAAAAGAATTTGATAATTGATAATCAAAATTCAATATTAAAATAAACGATCATGAAAAAAAATCATTTCCTGGTAATATTGATATTGATATTCGCATTTTCATGCAATAAAAATATAGATCTGAATGGTGGAAATACATGGAAGGATAGTAATGCCAGGGAATTTGTTGATAATATTTACACTTCTCTTGGCAATGGCGGATTTGATGAACAGATGTTGTCTTCGGTTTCTGACGAAACACTTTTTACCTATTCAGGAAAAGGAATTAACACTGTTAATGAAGGAAATGCGACTGCGGCTAATACTGGTTGGATCAGTCCTAACTGCGAATGGGGAAACATGTACAAAAACATTCATTCCTGCAACATTGCTTTGGATAAACTTGGAACTGCAAATATTCCCGTTGCATTGAAAGATCAATTAAAAGGAGAATCTTATTTTCTCAGAGCCTATTTTGGTCATCAGCTTCTTCGTTTTTACGGCGGATTTATAATTACAAAATCAGCAGGTACAGATATTAACTCCTTGGCAAGAAGTTCTTTTGAAGATTGTGTCAATTTCATTGTAAGCGATTGCGATAGCGCT
>JBDSIB010000089.1:0-25075 GCA_039918155.1 Ferruginibacter sp. | reverse complement strand
TATAACTTCAAACAAATAGGTAGTTTTTATTTTATCGACCTCAGAGTATCTGATAATAACGGTGTCAAGCCTGAGTTTGTCGAAGGCGGGTTAAGTTAAAATAATCTAGTCAGGTTTCCCAAATTTCGACAGGCTCAATATGATAGAAACCTCCCTACGCTTAGATAAATGATGCCGAATGATATTCTGTACAAGAGTGCGACGCAAGAATGTTGCTATGAAAAACTTTTGCTGGTTACAAAAAAATTGAATTACCACCTCATCAATGCACTAGCCCAGGTAAAGCCACTGCCAAATGCCGCCATGCAAATAAGATCGCCTTTTTTTACTTTACCCTGTTCCCAGGCTTCGCTTAACGCAATGGGAATGGAGGCTGCGGTGGTGTTGCCAAATTTTTCAATGTTATTAAATACCTGGTCGTCTCTTAATTGTAATTTTTGCTGTACATATTGTGCAATACGAAGATTGGCCTGGTGAGGTATCAATAAATTTAAATCGGCTGGGGTGAAATTATTTTTGTGCAACGCCTCCATGATAACTTCCGGAAATTTTACAATGGCTTTTTTGAAAACTGAAGGGCCATCCATGTTTGGAAAATTTTGTGCATGATCAATCATGTGATGACTCATAAACATTTCGCCAATGGCAGCATCATCAAAATCTGCCACAGGTTCTTTTACCCAATGGTTGGCGTGTGTGCCGGGATTGAACATGGCCAGTATTTCTGCGCTGGTACCATCGCTGTGAAGATGCGTACTTAGTATGCCGCTGTTTGGTTCTTCTGTTGGTTGCAATACAACTGCTGCGGCACCATCGCCAAAAATTACAGAAATATTTCTGCCTCTTGTGCTGAAATCCAAGCCAAAAGAATGTTTCTCACTGGCGACTAATAAAATATTTTTATACATGGCGGTTTTAATAAACTGGTCCGCTACCGATAAGGAATACACGAAACCGCTGCATTGGTTGCGGATATCCAGCGCACCAATCTCTTTCATTTTCATAGCACGCTGCAATAACACACCACAGCCTGGAAAATAATAATCAGGACTGATGGTTGCAAATATGATAAAATCAACGTCATCTTTAGTAATGCCCGCTCTTTCAAGAGCAATGGTAGCAGCCTGTACGCCCATGGTGGTCGTGGTTTCGCCGGTGCGGTCTGCATATCTTCTTTCTTTGATACCGGTGCGTTCCTGTATCCATTCATCAGAAGTATCCATGTACTGAAGCAGGTCTTTATTTGTAACTACATTATTTGGAACATAATGTCCGATACCTGCGATTTTTGTTTGTGGCATGTGCAATCTTTTTTATAAGTAAGCAAAGTAGTGATTTTTGAACGGATATTATTTAAGGTAGGCATGAGCGGCAAAACCTGCAAGCTCCATCATGGAAGCAATGCCCAAATGTAGGATCAGTCCGCCTTTTATACTTCGGGTATTATAAGCAACAATACCTAAAAATAAACCACCTGCAAAACTACTGATGGCTTCGCCCATGGGCTTACCTAAGTGAATACAACAGTAAAAACAGGCTGCTGGTATGATACATTGTGTGCCACAGTAACGCATAAACGCCATGATAAGAAAGCCTCGAAAGAAAAACTCGATGCTTAAAAAATCAAATGCGTAGCATAGTTCAAAATAATAATAATGTAACCCTTTGTTGGGCAAATGGAGAGGTGCAATAATTTTTGCACGGGGATACATGTGCATAAAATCTGGTTGTATGGCTGCAATGGCAATAAGGGGGACCATCCACAGCAGTACAAGAAAGTATGGAGATGTTGTGACATTTTTTACGAGACCATACACTGGCTCGCCTTTTTGCTTTGTAAAAAACCAGGTAAAATATACCAAGCCAATTAATATTAAGGATCTTACAATCCAGTCGCAGCAGCGTTGCCAGAAGATAGCTTCATCGCCGCTCCAAAGCATATTTATTAACGGATCATGAAAATTAAAATTTACCCTAAATGAAAAATATGCCGGGGCTAACAGCAACAGGGTGATGAAGTATTTATTTTTTAGAAAATCTTTTTTGCCAAAATAGAATGCCTGTAATAAATAAGCAGCTGCAAAAGGGATAAGGTATAAAAAATAAAACCAGCCAAAACGCAATGGCCACGCATGTTCATTTACAGAATTTATTAATGATGGATGTAAATAATTCAGGAACAGTATTACAGAAAGCATTGCCGACACAATTAAAAAATATGCCAGCTTAAATGTACTGTTGTAATAGTCCTGTATGTATTTAAAAAAAACAGTCAGGGCGCTGTTCATTTTTTAATATAATTTACTTTGCTTCTGAATTAAGAGTATTCCATAACAGGTCTTTCAACTGCGGTAACCCTTTACCAGTTACCGATGATATAAAAATGGATGGGATCTTTTTTGGTAGTTCTTTTTCTATTGCTGCCGTCAATTCGTCATCCAGCATATCAGATTTACTGATGGCAATTACAAAATCTTTTTGCAGCATATCAGGATTGTATTGTTCCAGTTCACTGCGTAATATTTCAAACTCGGCAGCATGATCTTTGCTATCTGCCGGTATTAGAAATAATAAAATAGAGTTTCGTTCAATATGCCTTAAAAACCGATGCCCAAGCCCTTTCCCTTCGGCTGCACCTTCAATAATACCCGGCAAATCGGCGATGCAAAAACTTCTTCCGTCCCGATAATCTACTATGCCCAACTGCGGTACTAAAGTGGTGAAAGCATAATCTGCAATTTTAGGTTTTGCTGCTGTAATGCTGCTAAGTAAAGTAGATTTACCAGCATTTGGGAAACCTACCAAACCTACATCTGCCAGTACCTTCAGCTCAAGAACTTTTAATCCTTCCACACCATCTTCACCAGGTTGCGCATATTCAGGTACCTGGTTTGTTGATGATTTGAAGTTACTATTGCCAAGGCCACCACGCCCACCCTTCATTAAGATTATCTCCTGGCCATCTTCTAATATTTCTGCATCCTGTTCGCCGGTTAACTCATCTTTTGCAATGGTTCCCAGCGGCACTTCGATAATAATATCTTTTCCAAAGCGGCCGGTTGAATTATTACCACCACCATTTTCTCCATCATCTGCCAATACATTTTTAAAATAGCGCAGGTGAAGCAATGTCCATAATTGTGCATTGCCTTTTAAAATAATATGAGCGCCTCTGCCACCATCGCCACCATCCGGACCACCTTTGGCAGTAAGTTTGTTACGCATAAAGTGTTTGCTGCCAGCGCCACCATGGCCACTGCGGCAAAATATCTTTATCTGGTCAACAAAATTTGATTTTTCCATTGCTGCAAATGTCAGTATTTTTTGGCCATTTACTTTGTAAAAACGAAATATTAAAAATGAGAAAGATTATCCTGATAAGTTTGGTTGCCTTATGTGCATGTAATTCATCTAAAAAAAGTACGCAACCTATAGATGTGGCAGTAAAGCAAATGGATGTACCGGAATGTATAAAAACACTGATTGTTACATACAAAAAGGAGCAAAAGCAAAATCCGCCTCGTAGCATTTATAGTTATACATATAATGGCAAAACGGTGTATTATGTGCCGGCAATCTGCTGCGACCAGTATAGTAATTTACTGGATGGTGATTGTAATCTAATGGCTCATCCTGATGGAGGAATTACAGGAAAAGGTGATGGTAAACTCCCCGATTTTAAAACTGCCCGTACAAATGAAAAATTAATATGGACAGATGATAGAGAATAAATGAGCGTATTTATTTTTTAGTTTCATTCCAGGTTTTATAATTGTTGCTCATAGCTTTATAATTTTCCGGAAGAGTTCTTAATGGTTCACAAACTTCCCAATGCTTCATCATTTCTCCGGGAAGTTGCTGGTACAAAGTAGTGCCTTCAGTTTTCCATTGAAGCATTTCATCGGTTACCGGTTTTATTATTTTGTGCGGATTTCCTACAACAACACTTCTTCGTGGGATGATACTATCGGCATTTATAAAAGTTAAAGCACCAACCACACACTCATCACCCAACTGAACATTATCCATTATTACTGCGTTCATACCTATCAGTGAGTTCCGGCCAATTTCAGCACCGTGTATAACTGCACCATGGCCGATGTGAGCACCCTCTTTTAATAAAACAGTAATTCCCGGAAACATGTGGATGATGCAATTCTCCTGCACATTGCAACCATCTTCTAAAATGATCTGTCCCCAATCGCCCCGTAATGCAGCACCCGGTCCGATATAACAGTTTTTACCAATATTTACATTGCCGGTAACTGCAGCCTGCGGATGAATAAAAGTAGATTCATGAATGACTGGGATGTAGTTGTTGAATTTGTAGATCATGGTAAAGTATAAAGGGTAAATAAAGTTTATAAAGTAGATAAAGTCTCTACTTTTGTTCATCTCTCTTTTTTCTTAGAAAGTTTAAATATCCATTTAATAGACGTTCAATTTCTTTTCCTTGCTTTTTAAATTCTATCAATACCTCTTCAGAAATATAGTTTTCATCAAAAGCATCAATTAAATGATTGATCGTTTCGGTTAGTGAACCCCTTGCCTGGATGCAGTAATGTATTTGGTCAGGAAAAGAAAATCTGCCGTGTCCTTCTGCAATCAATGCATTTATAGAGCGTACACTACGCTTTGTTTGATCCGTTAACTTGTATTTTTCTTCAGGCGGAAATTGGATTACTAATTTGGCAACCTCAATTTTAAAAGATCTCGCCTTTTTCCATAAATCAAGTTCCTCAAATCCAAAAGTTTCAGCGTTCATGATTACGGTATTTACTTTACATACTTTATTTACTCTATAAACCTTTATACTCAAACTATCCTTTTAGATGTTCTATAACAAGTTCCTTTAAACATGGCAACAATATGCTCTTTTTGATTCATGATTGTGATATGATATAAACCGGTACTTTTTCCGTTGTGAATTTCTTTTGCTTCTGCAATGAGTACGTCATCCACATGAACCGGCTTCAAAAAATTGATAGAAGTATCTAAAGCAACAGATAAATTATTACGGCTGTTGCAGGCAAAAGCAAAGCAACTATCCGCCAATGAAAATGCAATACCGCCATGTACAATGCCAAGCCCATTCATCATTTCAGGGCGTACGGTCATTTTTATTTTACTGTGGCCTTCTGCAATTTCAATTATAGAAATGCCTAGCCATTGGCTGAACTTATCATCGTTCATTACTTTTTCAATTACTTTTTCGGCTGTGATATTTTTGTCTGGCATAAAATATTTTTTTGTTACCGGCATTTGTTTTTCATGGCAGCATCCTTGCGTCGCACTCTTGTGGGGCATACCATTGGGTAACAGTTCAGAATTTATTCACCTTTAAAAACCGGATTTCTTTTTTCTAAAAAAGCAGCAACACCTTCACTATAGTCTTCCGTAGCTGCAGCTTTCTGTTGCCATTCATCTTCTGTAACTAATTGTTCTTCTAAAGAGTTGGTAAGTGAATTGTTTAAGGCATGTTTTGTAAATGCTAATCCTTTTGTTGGCATTTGCGCAAGCGTGGCAGCAATTTTAAAACTTTCTTCTGCAAAATTTTCTTCTTCAAAAAATTTATAGATCATACCTATTTTTTCTGCTTCTGCAGCAGCAACCTTATCGCCCAGCATCATTAATGCACTTGCTTTTTGAAAGCCGATCAACCTTGGTAAAAAGTAAGTGCCACCACTATCGGGTATCAAACCAATTTTACTAAATGCCTGGATGAAAGAAGCTGTAGCAGTGGCGACCACCACATCACAACACAATGCAATATTTGCGCCTGCGCCCGCAGCTACTCCATTCACCGCTGATACCACCGGCTTTGGCATATTGCGTATTCTTTTTACAATCGGGTTGTAATGCTCCGCTAAAATTTTATCTATCCCAATAGCATTTTCTCCGGTGAGTTCTGCAAGGTCCTGCCCGGCAGAAAAAGCTTTGCCACTACCCGTAATGTAGACGCAGCGAATATCCGGAACGGATGTACATTCATCTAAATGCGATTGCAGTAATAACGCCATTTCCCGGTTGAAGGAATTGAATTTTTCCGGCCGGTTTAAAGTGATAACAGCAACATTATTTTTTATTTCAAAAAGTATAGATGGCATGGCTGAATTATAAAGTGAAGTACTAAATTAGGAAAAAGAATTTTGTAGAGCTGTTGCAGGGATCTTTGTGGTGATTAACAGCGTTGTATTATTTTTGCATAAAACAAACTTTTATTTTATGAGCAATCTTGTAGATGATTTTAATGATTACCGTACCCGGATGAATGATGTAATATTAAGCAAAGATAACCTTGTGATTAAGCGTCTTTGGAACCTGGATACAAACACTTATGCAGCCGGAGCGTTGGATGTAAAAACAAAGGAACTCCTTGGCCTGGTTGCCAGCATGGTTTTGCGTTGCGATGATTGTATAAAATATCATTTAGGTAAATCACATGAGCTAAAAGTATCTACAGAAGAAATGTATGAAGTATTTGCGGTAGCTAATATTGTTGGAGGAACTATCGTGGTGCCGCATACAAGAAGAGCTGCTGAATACTGGGAAGAATTAGTAAAATAAAAGCCCGGAAATTTTATTTCCCGGGCTTCTGTATTTGTGATCTTAATTTATTAAAAAGTGAATTTTGCTTTCACAAAAAGTCTGAGCCCGTTTATGCCCATCTGTACGGCATCCCAGGCACCGCCTGTTTCACCATCGTATGCAGATTGTTTTGCACCTTGTACAATTCCCAGATTAGGATGTACATTAAATAAATTATCAGCGCCAACAAATAATGTGGTCGTTTTACACACTTTATAGGAAGCGTAAATGTCTGTTACCAGTTTGCCATTATAATTAAACTGTTCAGGTACTGTGGTATTCGGGTCTGCATCTAAAGCGACCGTTGGAGGATAAGTATTTGCATAGCCATAGCCAAGCAGTGTGATCTTTCCGAAATAAGTTAAATGTGTACCGAACTTTAATTTAGGTCCGCAACCATAATCAATGGTCAAGCCCAATTTTTCCGGCGGCGCAGATGCTAATACAAACTTTTGTTCCCGGTCGCTAAAGAAAGCCTGGCGTTCGGCATAGGAACCATTTAAAGCGGTTGGTACATTTACTTTATCAATGGTCATGTGTTGAAAATTGGCCGCAAATAAAATATTTAAATTATGCTTTCCCCAATTTTTTGAATAATTAAAAAGTGCATCAACTCCTAAATTAGTAGTGTTTACAGCATTCGCAAAAAACTGTGCCTGTGCTACATTCAGTTGGTCTAATATAGGTTGAAGTGCCGTATTACTATTATCAAACTGGCCGGTTAATACTACCCGGTTTTTTATTTTTACCATATAGCCATCTATAGTAATGGTAAATTCTTTGGAAGGTTTTGCAGTAAAGCCAACACTTGCATTTACAGATTTTTCCTGGGTTAATGTTGGTATGCCTGCTGCTTTTGTAATAGGGCTATAATTTGGCGCAATTTTTACATCGAAAGATTTACCCGCCTGTACATTGGTAAAAGTATTGCTGAAATTTATTTGCTGAAGGGACGGTGCTCTAAACCCTGTACTTACCGAACCTCTTAAATTTACTTTTGGTGATACCTTATACCTTGTAGCAAATTTATAAGTAGTTAAAAAACCGAAGTCACTGTAATTTTCTGCACGGATGGCGCCGCTTACCAACCATTTTTTGGTAATGTCTATATCATCCTGTATGTACAATGCCTCATTTGTTCTATGTGCATTTACAGCATCTATGGGTTGAAAGCCAGGGAAGCCTTGTGCGCCGGCTGCTTTATCGTTTGGTAAATCATAATTGAAATAGGAATCCTTTTCGCCAGCGTAAATTTTATATTGTTCGTACCGGAATTCAGCACCAATAGAAAGACTCATGCCCTGTGCAACGCCCTTAATTTCTTTATTAAAATCTATATTGGTTGTGTTTTGTAAAAAACTAAATCCTCCATCATCAAAATGATTTTTATTGATGCCTGCAGCGCCCAACGATGCATTAAAAGTTTTATCACCGAAATAATGAAAATCATTTTTGCCGGAAGTATTGCTGACGTCCCAATCCCAATCATTTTGAAGGTTTCCTTTAAAACCGAAAGAAAGGGATACGTCGGTAATATGTGATTGCTCATGAGGATTAAAAATAGTATCCGGCAGATCACCTGGTGTTGCAATGCTTTTCATTATGGATGGATTCCAGATCAAATTACCTGAAGCATCTGTTGGAAATCTTTCCGGCCTTTCTGAAGACAAAGGATTGTATCCATGAAAACTACGGGTATATGCAAACACATCTGATGATTTGTAATTGTAGCCACCAAAGGAGTAAAAGGTAGTCTTGGTTCTGGCAATGGGTGCTTCCATGTTGATCATTACACCACCACTTGTTACAGATCCATCACCAACAGCACGTCGGCCGGCATTTATTGGCAAACTGATTTTATTATTAAGGTTTGTATCCAGTACCTGCCTGAAAGTTTTACCCTGCGTAAAAAAGTTTCCTGAAAAATTAATAAAGCCTTTTTTACCTAAAGTAAATCCCCTGTTTATACCGGCTTCAAATGCCTGCCCATCTATGGCATTTCCATATTCATATTGTTGTTTTAAACCGCCGCCAAAATAAGTATTGAACTTTTTATCGTAATAACCAGAACCTCCAATATTGATGTCCCATTTATTTACATCTTTTTTTAGAATGATGTTTATTACACCGGCAATAGCATCAGAGCCATATTGTGCCGACGCACCATCTCTTAATATTTCCACACGGTCAATTGCAGATTCTGGAATAGCATTCAGATCGGTGCCGGAGTTACCTCTTCCTCTTGTTCCAAACACTGCAACAAATGCCGTTTGATGTCTTCTCTTACCATTTACCAAAACAAGCGTTTGATCCGGGCCCAGCCCACGTAAGGTTGCAAGGTCAATTTGATCGGCTCCATCACTTCCGCTTTGTTTATTATAATTAAAAGAGGGTGCTGCATAATTTAATAGAGAAGTGAGGTCGGGTTTTGCTGTGGTAAAATTTGCGCTGCCCATACGTATAACATCTACAGGCACCGGGGATTCAATTTTTACCCTTCCGGTGCCGCCACGGCTGCCTATTAAAACGATTTGATCAAGATCAGTATTTTGGGTTTGTAGCTGAATGTTCAGCATTGTATTGCCAGATACTTTTACCTGCTGTATCGCAAATCCTGTTGCAGATATTATTAATACATCTGTTGATTTTGCATCAATAGAAAAATTTCCGGAAGCGTCAGTAGTAGTACCCGCTTTAGTGCTTTTAACCTGTACGGAAACACTTTCTAAAGGATTGCCATTATTATCAGTTACATGCCCTTGTACTTTTTGTGCCTGTGCTACTGATATGGATAAAAAGCAAGTAATTAAAAATTGGGATAAGGTTTTCAGTTTGAACATATATTTAGTTTTGGTTTTTTATAAAATGCAGTACTTGAGAAGAACCGTTACCAAATGTATAATTATTATTTGTTAACTATTGGTTTTTGAAAACCAATGAGATTTATAGAACTTCACTTATCATGATTAAAAATTGATTTATATGAACCGGTTTATTTATTCAATAATCGCATTTAATTTATAAATAACTTTGTAACATAATAATTTATATGTCAGTACAAGAAACCATCGCACCCGTTCTTACTCCAAAGGATTTTGCAACCGACCAGGAAGTACGCTGGTGCCCGGGTTGTGGTGATTATTCTATTTTAGCACAGGTGCAAAAAGTAATGCCGACACTCGGTATTCCAAAAGAGAATTTTGTAATTATCTCGGGAATTGGCTGTAGCAGCCGTTTTCCATATTATATGAATACTTACGGCATGCACAGTATTCATGGGCGTGCAACTGCTATTGCCAGTGGCTTAAAAGCTACAAGACCTGAACTTAGTGTGTGGATAGTAACCGGAGATGGAGATTGTTTAAGTATTGGCGGTAATCATACCATTCATTTGCTTCGCAGAAATTTTGATGTAAATATTTTGCTTTTTAATAACCAGATATATGGCCTCACCAAAGGACAATATTCGCCTACATCAGAAGAAAAGAAAGTTACCAAAAGTACACCGATGGGAAGTATTGATCATCCATTTAATCCATTGGCATTAGCGATGGGTGCAGATGCAAGCTTTATTGCACGCAGCATGGATAGAGACCCCAAGCATTTACAGGCTATGCTTTTGCGCAGCCATGCGCATAAAGGTTCTTCCTTTTTAGAAATTTACCAGAACTGTAATATTTTTAACGACGGTGCTTTTGAAATATTTACAGAAAAAAGCAGTAAGCCGGAAGAAGCGTTATTCCTGGAACAAGGACAGCCTTTGGTGTTTGGTGCTACGAAGAATAAAGGAATAAAATTAGATGGCTTTAAACCGGTTGTTGTAGAATTAGCAGAAGGAACTTCTACCGATGACCTTTGGGTGCATGATGAAAAAGATTTTTATAAAGCACAGATATTGATCCGCATGTTTGATGATCCAAATTTACAGGGACATTTACCAAGGCCTTTTGGTGTGTTTTTCGAAACGGAAAGAGCTTGCTACGAAGATGTAATGGGCATGCAGATAGAAGAATCTATTTCACAAAAAGGTAAAGGTGACCTGGATAAATTATTGAGAGGAAGAGAAACCTGGACCATCAGTTAAATTATTCTTTTTCCCAAACTCTGCTGTTTCTGCCGCTGTGTTTCACAATAGCATAATTGTTTTCTTTAGCAAGTTTTAATAAGCTCCTGCGCAGCAATTGCGGATAAAAATAAGTGACCCATTTGCCGAATCGGCTACGTTTTTTTACAATACCTGCATTTTCTAATACATCGTAAGAAGCAGCGGCACAGCGCATCCCGAAGACGGCATAGTCATAAGGCGCTTTTGTAAGTAATTATCAAAAGTATTTTTTACACGAGTATATTGTTCATTGTTTACCGGGATAATAACGGAAGCATATTTTGATGCCACAGTATCATTCTGCCATATTCCTTTTGGCTGTGCTTTAAAATATCCATTCGCATTTTTTTTCTCACCAAAAATATGGCAGGTGCCTTTCGGTTGAAATCCAATGATGCCGTCACCCGTTTCTATAGTAACATGCCCCCCTTTTTTGCCACCTAGTTTTTTCTTTTCGGTTTTTTCGAAACCTTTTGCCGGTACGGAGCCATACAAAAAATGTACAGTAATAGTATACTGCTGTGCTTGGCAGAGCAGCATACTGTTTATTATACAAACCAATAAAAAAAACTCCTTCATTAAATGAATTTTTTCTCCGCCAGGTATTCGGCAATCTGTACTGCATTGGTAGCAGCACCTTTACGCAGGTTATCACTAACTATCCAACAGTTAAGTGTGTTTGCCTGTGTTTCATCCCGACGGATACGCCCAACAAATGTATCATCTTTATCATGCGCTGTAAGTGGCATTGGGTATATAGCATTGTTAATATCATCCTGTAGCGTTACGCCTTCTGTTTTAGCAAGTAAGGCTTTTACTTCTTCCAGGTCAAAATCATTTTCAAATTCAATATTCACACTTTCGCTATGGCCTCCCATAGTTGGTATGCGTACACAGGTAGCCGTTACTTTTACAGAGTCATCTTCCAGAATTTTTTTTGTTTCCTTTACCATTTTCATTTCTTCTTTGGTATATCCATTATCTGTAAACACATCTATCTGCGGAATTACGTTAAGGTCTATGGCATATTTATAAGCCATTTCACCTTCTACACCTTTGCGTTCATTCATCATTTGTTGCACTGCTTTTACACCTGTGCCGGTTACACTTTGGTAAGTGCTAACCACTACCCTTTTTATTTTGTATTTATCATGTAAGGGTTTTAAAACTATCACCATTTGAATAGTAGAGCAGTTTGGGTTGGCAATTATTTTATCATCTGCAGTAAGAGAATGAGCGTTTACTTCGGGTACTATTAATTTTTTTGTTTCATCCATGCGCCATGCGCTGCTGTTATCTACTACGGTAATACCTGCTGCGGCAAACTTTGGCGCCCACTCCAGGCTGGTATTGCCACCGGCAGAAAATACAGCAACAGCAGGTTTTGCATCTATGGCATCCTGCATACTCACCACTTTGTATTTCTTTCCCTTAAAATCAATTTCTTTTCCAACTGATCTTTCAGATGCAACCGGTAATAATTCTGTAACCGGAAAGTTTCTTTCTGCAAGAACCTGCAACATTTTTGTACCTACCAGGCCGGTAGCGCCAACAACTGCTATTTTCATGATGTGTTTATCCCTTTCGGGGTTTTATGGTTAATAAAAAGGCCTTCCCGTTTAAGGAAGGCCTGTACTTATTTTGGTAAATAAAACAATTAACCCTCCTCACACAAGGACTGTTTCTTAATTGTCTTATTATATTTTTTTATCATCATTGAAAAGCGAAACTAATAACTAATTAATAATCTGCCAAAGTTATTTGTTGAATAGGCTTTACTAACGCTGGGATTAATTTATAAAGTAAGTATCTTTAAAACCAAAGTAAACTAATTATGAGAAAAAAATTACTTTTTTGCCTGGCAGTGGTATTTGCATTTACTACAACTAGTGCACAGGTTTCTGAAAATTTTAATGATGGCGATTTTACCAATAGCCCCACCTGGGTTGGCGGCATATCTGACTGGATTGTGAACGGCGCTTTTCAATTACAAAGTAATAATACGGTTGCAAACAGTACATTTTATTTAAGCACTGCCAATACAAAAGCGACCAGTGCGGAGTGGAATTTTTATTGCCAGCTTACTTTTAATACATCATCAGCTAATTACGTTGATGTATATCTTACTGCTTCTGCCAGTGATCTTACACTAACAAATACCACAGGCTATTTTGTACGCATAGGAAATACAGCAGATGAAATATGCCTTTATCGCAAAGATGCAACAGGTGTAGTAACAAAAATAATTGATGGCGTAGATGGCGTTTTAAACACGAGCAACAACGTAATGAAAATAAAAGTGATAAGGGATGCATCTAATCAATGGACATTATCACGTGATCTTACCGGTACCGGAGGCTCTTATTTTAGTGAAGGAACCGTGACAGATGCTACATTTACTACTTCTGCTTTCTTTGGAATTCTTGTGAAACAAAGCACTGTAGCCAGTTTTGCACAGCGTCATTTTTTTGATGATATAAGTATTGGAAATTACGTGCCTGATGTTACAGCACCTGTTTTGCAATCTGCAACTGTTACTTCTGTCAACACTATCGATGTTTTATTTAATGAAGCATTGGATGCGACAAGTGCAACTGCATTTGCTAATTATGTTGTTAATAATGCTATAGGTTCTCCGGCTACTGCAATACAGGATGGTACCAATAAAGCATTGGTGCATTTAACCTTTGCTACCAATTTTGGAGATGGCATAGCAAACCAACTTACCGTTAATAATGTGAAAGATGTTGCCGGTAATGCAATTTCAAATGGTACTGCATCTTTTACATACGCTGCGCCTTATGTTGCACAACAATATGATGTAGTAATTGATGAGATAATGGCGGATGAAACACCTGCTGTTGGATTACCGGAAAGAGAATGGATAGAATTAAAAAATACAACTGCAAAATCTATTAACCTGCAAGGCTGGCGCATTAGAGATGCAACAGGCCAGAGCGGCGCATTTCCTTCTTTTGTACTAGCGCCGGGTGCGTATGTGGTCGTTTGCTCCAGTACTTCTGTACCAGATCTTTCTGTATATGGCGCTACCATTGCCCCTACTTCTTTTCCGTCTCTTAATAATACCGGTGAGCCGCTTACACTTGTAAATGAAACAGGAAAAGTAATTCATGCATTAAGCTATACACTCGATTGGTATCATGATGCATCCAAACAGGATGGCGGATGGACCATTGAAATGATTAATACCAAAAGCCCCTGCACAGGAAGCACCAACTGGCATGCCAGTGTGGATGTAAAAGGTGGCACGCCGGGAAAAACAAATTCTGTAGATGGTGGCACGGCTGATGTTACAGGTCCCAGGTTATTAAATGCTACCATCACTGATCCAACACATATTGTTTTAGATTTTGATGAAACAGTTGATAGCCTGAAAGCTGCTACCATCGCTAACTATACAATCACAAATGGTATTAACGTAACCGCCGCTACTACCGTTGCCCCTTTGTTTGCATCTGTAAAAATTACATTGTCAACAGCCTTACAGACAGGCTCAGAATATGTACTTACAGCAGCAGGATTGACGGATTGTGTTGGCAATGCTATCGGTACCGCAAATAATGTAACCCTGTTTTTACCATCGCCACCTGTGAGATTTGACCTGGTAGTAAATGAAATTTTTTATAATCCCATACCGTCTATCAATGCTCAACCTGCCGGCGTGGATTATGTAGAAATTTATAACCGCAGTAAAAAAGTAATTGACCTTAGTAAAATATACCTGGCGCATCGCAGTAGTACATCGGGCAAAATAGAAAGCCTCACACAAATAAGCCCAACAGGCAGGCTGATGAAACCGCAAACGTTTATTGTTGTTACAACAGATCCGGCAATTGTACAAAGAGATTTTGTTGCACAGGATCCTGCAGCATTTGTACAGGTAAATTCATTGCCTACCTACAGTGATGATAAAGGTTATGTGATCATCTGCACTGCAGATACTACCGAAATCGATGAGATAAAGTACACTGATAAATGGCAGTTTCCGCTCATTACCAATACAGAAGGGGTTGCATTGGAAAGAATAAATTATGATGATACTTCTTTTGTGCAGGCAGAGCAACAAAAAAACTGGCACAGTGCCGCAAGTAGTGTTGGCTATGGTACACCAACATATAAGAACTCACAGTTTAGGATAGACGCTGGTGTGCAGGGAGAAATAACGGTAACACCGGATATTGTAAGTCCTGATAATGATGGTCTGGATGATTTTGCAACCATCAATTATAGCTTTCCGGAGCCGGGATATGTAGCCAATATTACCATTTTTGATGCAACAGGCCGTCCGGTACGCTACCTGCAACGCAATGCACTTAATGGCACCAAAGGGTATTATCGTTGGGATGGATTGGGAGATAAATTACAAAAGCTACCCGTTGGGATATACATTATTTATACGGAGGTATTTAATTTACAGGGAAAAACAAAGAAATTTAAGAATGTAATTGTATTGGCAAGGAGGAGGTAAATAAATAAAATTGGATACAGGGTTGCAAACATTAGGTTACAGTTAACCAATAAAAAATAAAACTCTGGGTATTAGTTTAGAACTTTGCCCTATATTTTATTTTAATAATGGACCAACAAATTTTTCAAACCAATAATCCAACCAGGTGGCGCAGTTTTAAGTGGACAGGCCGTATTATTGCAACTATCATTCTTTTTTTAATAGCAGTACTGGTACTGGCATTGGTACGTGGTAAAAAGCCAGATTTGCCAAACCTAAATGAAAGAGCGAAAGCTTATGAAGCTAAACTTGACCCTTCTAATGAATTAACGCTGGCATCTCCCCTGAATAAAAAATACAAAGGTTTTAAAGTTTACCTGGCTAAAAAACAGAAAGAAGATTCACTGAATAAAATAAATAACAGGGGTATAAAAACATCCCTGGTAAGAGCTGCGTTTTATACACCCTGGCAATTATCGGCTCTTGGTGATCTCAGGAAAAATGCAGATAAACTGAATACTATTTATCCTGAATGGTTTTTTATAGACACTTTAAATTACTCTTTACAAACCAGGATAGATACTGCTGGCCTGGCAATAATGCGGCAAAACAAACTGAGTATTCAACCTATGTTTGAAAACTTTCACAGTCACGGCAAAGGCACTGGTTTTTTTGATAGTAAATTACTGCATGTTGTTTTAAATAATGCTACGGTAAGAAAAAATATTATTCAGCAAATAGCGGATACGCTTACCCGATATCACCTGCAGGGAATAAATGTGGATTTTGAAGAACTGGATGAAAAAACCAATGAACCACTTTCCGTATTTCAGCAGGAGCTTTATGAAAAGCTACATCCCCTGGGCTTACAAACAAGCATAGATGTGCAGGCGATGAATGATGATTATGATCTGCCAAAACTTTCTGCATATAGTGATCATATTATACTGATGGCTTATGATCAATACAGTGATGCTACAGCACCGGGACCCATTAGTGGCCAGAAATGGATAGAGCAGCAGTTAGACTTTATGGACGGTAAGGTTGATGCTTCTAAAATAATATTAGGTGTTGCTGGTTTTGGAAGGGATTGGACACAGGATGATGAAGGTAAAAACATTGCTCCCGGAATTAATTACGCCGATGCTATTTCTGATGCCAAGCTTTCCTCTTCTGCAATTACTTTTGATAATGACAGTTATAATCTTCACTTCCGGTATATAGAACCTGCAACTGATTCTGTACCACAAAAAACACATGAGGTTTGGCTCACCGATGCTGCTACAGTTTTTAATGTTCTACGGTTTAGTGATGATTTTCCCACGGCGGGCACAGCGCTCTGGCACCTGGGTGGCGAAGATCCCCGTATCTGGGGATTTTATGGCAGAGATATTAGCACTGCAGTATTACAAAAAAATCCTTTTGATTTTTCTGGTTTGGAAACAGTACCACCCGACCCAAATACAAAACCGACCGCAGAAGGAGAAGGTGAGCTACTGACTGTACTTTATTCTCCACAGGAAGGAAAAATAAGTTTGGAAATTGACAGCACAGAAATGCTTATTGCGGAGCAGACTTATCAGCAGCTTCCTTCCGGTTATGTTTACGAAAAATTTGCAGAAGACAAAACAGACATGGGACCAGGCCACAAAATAATTCTCACTTTTGATGATGGTCCCGGCCCGTTTACAGCAAAAATTTTGGACATTTTGGAAAAGGAAAATGTACCAGCTACTTTTTTTGTGATCGGTATTAATGCGGAAAAAAATATTCCTTTATTGCAACGGGAATATAAAAATGGTTATGAATTAGGCAACCATACATTTACCCATGGAAATATTGCCAAAATGACCCCCGAAAGAGCCGTGCTGGAAATGAAAACTACCCGACTTCTGTTAGAATGTGTTACGGGTCATTCCACCATTTTGTTCCGGGCGCCATACAATGCGGATAGTGAACCACAAACCTTTGAAGAGATTGAACCGATTGCCCGAAGTAAAAAAGATAATTACATCACCGTTGGTGAAAGCATAGATCCCAATGATTGGGATCCAATAATGAATGCCGACAGTATTTATAACCGCACCATCAGGATTGCAGAACAAACTAATGCCAGTATTATTTTATTACATGATGCCGGTGGTGACAGCCGGCAGGCCACAGTAGATGCGCTGCCTCGCATTATTGATTATTTTAAAAAGCGGGGCTGTAAATTTACGACTGTTGCCGACCTGATGGGTACTACAAAAGATGTTGTGATGCCGCCGGTAAAAAGAAGCTGGGTAAACTCTCTTAATTTCTTTTTTGCTGAAGCAACGTACTGGAGCTCACAAATATTATTTGCCTTTTTTATTATAGGTATTTTCTTATCAGTAGCCCGGATGGTAATAATGGCCGTGTTGGCTGCTATACAAAAAAGAAGAGAGCCACTTGCGCCCATATCCCTGGAGCAGCCATCAGTGAGCGTTATAGTTCCTGCTTATAATGAGCAAATTAATGCGGCACGTACTATTCAGAGCCTTTTAAAACAGGATTATCCAAACCTGCAGGTAGTATTTGTGGATGATGGAAGTACTGATAAAACCTTTGATACTGTAACAGAAGCTTTTAAGGATGTGCCGAATGTGCAGGTGGTAACTAAAAAAAATGGTGGAAAAGCAACTGCTTTAAATTATGGTATAAATATTTGTACCAGCGATTATGTGGTATGCATAGACGCAGATACACAATTAAAAAGTGATGCCGTTTCAGAGTTGATGAAGAAATTTGTTTCTACTGATTCCATAATGCCGGTAGGAGCTGTAGCCGGAAATGTAAAAGTGGGCAACGAAGTAAATATGATCACTCACTGGCAGAGTATAGAATACATCACTTCACAAAATTTTGATCGCCGAGCCTTTGATCTTTTAAATTGTATAACGGTAGTGCCGGGCGCTATTGGAGCTTTTAAAAAAGCTGCTATTAATGAAGCCGGTGGTTTTACCAGCGATACCCTTGCAGAAGATTGCGACCTTACTATGCGCCTTCACCGCAAGGGCTACCAGGTAAGAAATTGTACAACCGCCATTTCTTACACCGAAGCGCCGGAAACAATGAAACAATTTTTAAAGCAACGCTTCCGCTGGAGCTTTGGGGTTATACAATGTTTCTGGAAACACCGGGATGCATTATTCAACCCACGTTATAAGAATTTTGGACTGGTAGCATTGCCTAATATTTTGATCTTCCAGGTAATACTTCCTTTCCTGGCGCCCTTTGCAGATCTTATTCTTATCATAAGTCTTATAATGGCAGGAGCTGGTATTATACCGCCCAGTTTTAATAATATCATTATCTTTTATGTCATCTTTAGCCTGGTAGATATTGCAGGCGCAGCCATAGCATTCAGCTTTGAAAAAGAACGTTATTATAAACTCTTATGGATGATACCACAGCGTTTTGTGTATCGTCAGTTAATGTATTATATCCTTCTTAAATCTTTTAATAAAGCACTAAAAGGAGAGTTGCAGGGCTGGGGTGTATTAAAACGTACCGGTAACGTAAAGCAGGCTGTAACTACATAATATTTTTATTGACCAGGCGGCATACCAGTGTTCAACTTCATTGGCACAGTTTATCCCGAACTTGCTTCGGGGCACTCTTGTACAGTATATCTTTGCTGAACAATCATTCGCCATCCCCAAAAAGTACAGCAACTTTTTACAAATTATTTCTATGTTACAAAAAAATACAATTGCATTTTTAAAAGAATTGAAGCAAAATAATAATAAACCCTGGTTCGATGTAAATCGCCCAAAATATGACAATGCAAAAGAAGATTTTGCAAAGCTTGTAACGGAGATTATTTTGGCTACAGGAAAATTTGATGCCGGAATCGCAGTACTTACTTCAAAAGACTGTACGTTTAGGCTTAACCGTGATATTCGTTTTTCTAAAGATAAAACGCCTTACAAAACAAACCTTGGTGCAGGCTTTAATGCAGGCGGTAAAAAAGCTATCAATGCAGGCTATTACCTGCATATACAGCCGGGTAATAGCTTTGTCGGCGGCGGCTTCTGGATGCCACCTGCAGATGTATTGTCGAAAATAAGGCAGGAAGTAGATTATAATTTTGCTGACTTTAAAAAGATCATCGGTAATAAAAGTTTTAAAAATAATTTTATAGAAGGCCTTGGAAAAGAAAACAGCCTGGTACGCCCACCCAAAGGATATACAGAAGACAATCCTGCCATAGATTATCTGAAATTAAAAAGCTTTATTGTTACAAAGCCATTGAATGATGCTAATATTATTTCCCCTTCTTTGGTAAAAGATGTCACTGCAGTTTTTAAATCTATGCAGCCATTTCTACAGTTCTTAAATGAAGCTATTGTATAAAAAAAATGGCCAGTGATGAAAATCACCGGCCTTGCTTACCTCTGAAACCACAAGAAAAAAAGTTGACGAGGCTATATATAATAATTATAAATAATGAATTGGATAAACCGTAGGAATATCAATGGAAAGTAGATTTTGCTGTTAAGCTTTCAATAAGATAGAATTGGAGAGAGGCAATAAATTGCCGTGCAGGCCGTAAAAGTAATACTTTTAAATTATTCTCATAATTTTTTTTACGATTTTTCTGAATTTTTTGATAATTCTTTTGATGCATAGTCCATTAACTGGGTTCTTTTACGATCGTACCACCATTTTGGTGCTGTCTTTTTCATCATCGTATCTATTCCCCTCATCCCAAATAATTTCCACAGGCCATTCATTTTACCACCAAGATCTTTTTGCATGGCTCTAAGGCTCATTGCGAAGCCAGCATCAATGTATTCCATATGATGCCAGAAGCCAGCTGGCATAAACAAAGTATCACCATGTTCCAGTATTACTTCATATCCCTGGGCAAGCTTTACCGCCGGAAAATTTTCATAATCAAAAGACTCGCTGTAATTGGCATAATTGGCCAGGCTTAGTACTTCCCATGGCTTACGATAGAGCTTATACTGTTCCTCATGCGGAAACAGCAACACCCGTTTACGACCTAAAAATTGCGTATGCAGTATATGACTCATGTCAATATCAAAATGCATGTGCGTAACAGAACCCTGGCCGCCGACAAAAAGCATCGGGTATTTTTTTACAAATCCATTCATCAGTTCATCCGGCCAGGTAAAATCGCCTGTTATCTGTGGTGCATGCTGAAAAATATTAAAAAGGAAAATACGCAGATCAAGCGGGCCGGCTTTTACCTTCCTCAGGTAATCGCCAAATTTCATATATGCATCAGCAGTATTGATGGGAGTGTAGGAATCACTTTTTACATTATTATAAACCCCTACTTCTTCATTGCCCACAGTATCTATAAAATAATCCCAATTCCATTTTCTATAAGCAGGCCATTGCTTTGCTAAGCCTGTTATAATTAACGGCTTCATTTTATTGTAATAATTATTTTTAAAATCTTCGGGCCTTATAGATTCTACCCTGTCAATTGCTTTTAACTGCATGCTTTAGATATTTACTTTGCAAAATTAATAATAATATATGCAAAAGAGGTTAATTAACTGTTTTTCAAAAACTAATATCCGTTAGTTTTGTGCAAAGGCAATTATGGCTAAAATAAAAGCAACAGCAAACGGGAGCAGGCAGGAAGCCATTACAAAAAAAGCAGCGATCCTCTTCCGAAAAAAGGGTTTTAAAGCAGCTTCAATGCGGGAGCTTGCTGAAAATATTGGCGTGGAAGCACCAAGCCTGTATAATCATATTGGCAGCAAAGGAGAATTGCTGCAGAATATCTGTTTTAAAATAGCATCGCTTTTTATGGACCAGTTAGAAGTAGTTGAAAACTCTAAAACAACAGCCGTAGAAAAACTGGATAAACTTATTCGATTTCATATCAAGATGATGTTGCAATCTTTTGATGAAGTATTTGTAGCAAACCATGAATGGAAATATCTGGATGAACCCTACCTTACTAATTTTCTGACGCAGCGAAAAAATTATGAAGGTAAAATGCTGCAGTTGGTTAATGAGGGAATTAAAAATAAAGAGTTAAAAAATATTCATCCGCATGTAGCCGTGTTGACTATTTTATCAGCAGTACGTGGATTAGAATTTTGGCAAAGGCATAAAAAGGAGATCAGCGAAGCAGCACTTGAAGACAATATTGTAGAACATTTATTAAAAGGATTAATCAAATAAAATGGCAGTACATTTTCATCCATTAAAAATAAAAAAGATTCAAAGGGAAACGGCTGATTGTGTTTCGGTAAGTTTTGAAATACCCGAAGCTATTGCTGCGGAATTTGATTTTAAAGAAGGACAAAATATTACCATAAGAAAAGAGATGAATGGTGAAGAGCTGCGGCGCTCTTACTCTGTTTGCAATGCCCCGCATGAAAAAGACTTGAAAATTGCGATAAAAAAAACAACGGGTGGTTGGTTCTCTTCATTTGCAAATGAAGAATTAAGGGAGGGAGATGTATTGGAAGTAATGCCACCATCCGGAAAATTCAATTCAAAAAATACGAATGGTAATTTTTTGGCGATAGCAGCGGGCAGTGGGATCACACCGGTAATCTCTATCATCAAACATACTTTACAAACACAACCTGGTAGCAGTTTTACATTAATATATGCTAACAGGAGCCGTAGTTCGATCATCTTTTTTGAAGAGATGGAAGGACTTAAGAATAAATATATGGAACAGTTTAACCTGATAAATATTCTCAGCCGGGAGCGTACAGATGCTGCCATTAATTATGGACGTATTGATAATGAAAAATTAAAAGCATTGCAACAGCAGGTATTTTTTAAAAACTTTGATGACATTTATTTATGTGGTCCCGAAGAAATGATCTTCACTGCAGCAAAATATTTTGAAACAGCAGGAATAGCAAAGAATAAAATTCATTTCGAATTATTTACTACAGCAGGACAAAAACATAGTAGCATAATAAATAAAGGAATAGTAGAAGATACAGGGCCAAAAAGCAGCATTACTGTAAAACTGGATGGGCGTAGTTTTGACTTCTCACTTGCATATAAAAGCGATAGTATATTAGATGCCGCATTAAAGCAAGGAGCGGATTTGCCGTACGCCTGCAAAGGTGGCGTTTGCTGTACCTGCCGGGCAAAACTTATTGAAGGCAAAGTTCACATGGATGTTAACTATGCGCTGGAAGAGGAGGAGCTGGAACAAGGGTTCATACTCACCTGCCAAAGCCATCCGCTTACGGAAAAAGTAGTGGTAGATTTTGATGTGAAATAATGTACTTGAAATAACTGTATATTTATTTTAATGAAGGCACGCATATTCATCTTATTTATATTCCTGTTTGCAGATTCTATTTCAGCTAAAGCACAATCAAATTCATTTACCGGCACCTGGCAAATGGAAATGTACCAAGCGGCAAAAATGCCAATGGCACTTACTTTGCAGATAGCTACGCCGGAGAAAAGTTTACTTTATCCTGCTCATCTTACTATTACCACAAAAGATTCAACCGTTGGTTTTCATCTATTGCTTGTTAAAAAAAATAGCCGTCAACTGGCAATAAGCAAAGCAAAATATACAGAACAAGAGACTGATATTTCTCCGGATTTTTTTAATGGCACTTTAGATCTTAGCCGGGATCTGAAAGGCTTGCTGAATCTTCATCTTATACCGCTAAATACAAAACAACAACGAGGCGATACCAGGCTTATAAAAATAAATGACAGTGCATGGGAAGAAGACGATATTGAAAAAATTTTACAACCTTCCATTTCACCTGTTTATTTTGGGTTAACGGATACCATTTATGTAAAAAACCGTAATGGAAAATTTAATTTACCCGGCATTCAGAAAAATGATATTGTTTCCGCAACACTCAATGGAAATACTATTGTTGATCTTTATTCTCCCACAAAGAAAAATCATATTGATGATCTACAGTTAGATACCGGCATGAATATACTGGTATTATTTGCTGATAATTTTGGAAATGGTATTGCCAATAAAGCAACAATGGCTTTTGTATTCGGACAAAAAAAATTCAAATTTGATTTTAATACTAAAGCAGATAGTGCCGCAGCATTTATTGCTGCAAAAATTTATTATGATCCCGCTAAAGAAAATGAAACTTATTTTAGAGAATACCCCATTGATCCAAAAGAAATACTGAACGTAAATGACAAAATAATCGGCAGTATCAGTAGCACTTCCAGGCAGGTGCAACTTGCTATTTGGGATGATGCGGTGGAAGATGGCGATAGTATTTCCATCAATATAAACGGGGAGTGGATAACCCGTGGCTTTCCGGTAAAAAAGAATCCGCAGTTTTTAACGGTAACATTAAAGCCGGGTCAAAATGCTATTAATTTTATTGCTGATAATGTCGGCAGTATTCCTCCAAACACTTCTGTACTGGAAATCATTGATGGTAAAAAAAGAAAAGCTTACAAGCTTGAAACTGTGCCAGGCGATAATAATTTTGTAAAAATATATTATGACGCAGGAGTTAATAAACCATAATAAAATTATGTAATGGCAGAATGTATGAAACGATATATACATGACAGGTACTCCAGTATTAAGGCTTCTAATTTTAACTAACAACTGTTAGTTTTTTTGCCTATTTTTATACCTTCAAAAAGATAATTATGCCTACACACGATTTAGAAAAAGCTTTCCAGGAAAAGATAGATAATGAGATTAAAATAGAACCGAAAGACTGGATGCCGGATGCTTATCGCAAGACAAATACCCGCCAGATAAGCCAGCATGCGCACAGCGAAATTGTGGGTATGCTGCCCGAAGGAAACTGGATAAGCCGGGCGCCTACTTTAAAAAGAAAAGCAATTCTTATTGCCAAAGTGCAGGATGAAGCCGGGCATGGATTGTATTTATATTCTGCCGCAGAAACATTGGGCAGCAGACGGGAACAAATGATAGATGACCTGCACAGTGGTAAGGCAAAATATTCATCCATCTTTAATTATCCTACATTAACATGGGCAGACATGGGCGCTGTTGGCTGGTTGGTAGATGGTGCTGCAATATTAAACCAGGTAATGCTTTGCCGTACATCTTACGGACCTTATGCCCGGGCGAATGTGCGTATATGCAAAGAAGAAAGTTTTCATCAGCGTCAGGGGTTTGAAAGCTTATTGATATTAAGCAAAGGAACGGATGAACAAAAAGTAATGTGCCAGGATGCTATCAACAGATGGTGGTGGCCAAGCCTCATGATGTTTGGACCAAAGGACAGCGAAAGTACGAACAGCGACCAGAGCATGAAGTGGAAAATAAAACGTAAAACGAATGATGAGTTGCGCCAGCAATTTGTAAATATGATTGCCGACCAGGTTAAATTATTAGGCATGACATTGCCTGATCCCGATCTTAAATTTAATGAGCAAACTAAGCAATTTGATTTTGGGGAAATAAACTGGGATGAATTCTGGAATGTAGTAAAAGGCAACGGGCCCTGCAACAAACAACGCCTGGCAGCAAGGAACAAAGCACATGATGAAGGCGCATGGGTTAGAGAAGCTGCAATTGCCTATGCCGAAAAAAAGGCAAGTCGTATTAAACAAGAAGCGGCATAATTAATAATTCAACATTAATAAAGTGAATACACAAATTAGAAAATTTTACTACGGCGATATCCCCGAAGAAAATTCAGGAGGTAATGAATTGAAAGACTCCAAAGTTGCTCCCCCGACTGGCGGAAAGGGTAATTGGCCTTTGTGGGAAGTATTCGTCCGCAGCAAGCAGGGCCTCGATCACAAACATGTAGGCAGCCTGCACGCTACTGATGCTACCATGGCCATTGAAAACGCAAGAGATGTTTATACAAGAAGACAGGAAGGTGTAAGTATCTGGGTGGTTGAAAGTAAATACATCACCGCTTCAAACCCGGATGAAGCAGGAGAACTTTATG
>JBDSIB010000088.1:0-9815 GCA_039918155.1 Ferruginibacter sp. | reverse complement strand
AACTGCAGGGCGTAACGATCGTTTCTACAACACCCTCTATAAAACTGGCTGCAGATAAAAAAATATTTAATGTAGAAAAAAACATCATGAGCAGTGGCGGTACGGGCCTGGATGTAATGCGTAATGTACCTTCGGTAAATGTTGATATTGATGGAAACGTTACCCTGCGTAATTCAGCACCGCAACTTTTAGTAGATGGTCGCCCGACAACATTAACCCTTGACCAGATACCTGCTGATGCAATAGAGAGTGTGGAAGTGATCACTAACCCATCTGCAAAGTATGATGCCTCTGGTGGTGGTGCAGGTGTATTGAATATCGTATTAAAGAAAAATAAGAAGAAAGGTTATAATGGCAATTTAAGAGCAGGCGTAGATAAACGTGGTGCATTGAATGGTGGAGCTGATTTTAGTTTTCGCCAGAATAAATTGAATTTTAGTGCATCTATAAATGCCAACCAGAACAAAGGCATTACAACAGGTACCACTAACCGCCTTAACCTGCTGGATGTACCGCAGACCTCTGTATTCCAAAGCAATTACAGTAAAACAAGCGGTGGTTTCTTATTTGGAAAAGTGGGTGTAGATTATTTTGTGACCAACCGTAGTACTTTATCTCTTACCGGTATAAAAATGCATGGCAATTTTGATCCTAACGAAACAATTGATATTACAACCGATAGTCTTTACAACAATGGTAAGCAGAGCAACTTCAGCAACCGCACTACTACGGGTACCCGCAGTTTCGATGGCCAGGGCCTGGTATTTGGCTTTAAACATTTATTTGTAAAGCCGGGTGAAGAGTTTACCATTGATGCCAATTATTTTGGCGGTAATAATGATAACAACTCTTTGTATACAACCCGATATTATGATATGGGCAAAAACCTTGACAGTACCGGTTTACAAAAAGTGATAGGTGGTGGTACAAGTAAGAACTATACTTTTCAATCTGATTATGTATTGCCAATCAGCAAACTAACCAAGCTGGAAACAGGTATAAGAGCGGCTATACGTACCCGTGATAATGTGAATGACAATTATCTTTATACCAATGGTGATTTTGTGATCGTTCCATCAGCCATCAGCCGTTACAGCAATACCGATAATGTGTATGCCGCTTATGCTACATTGAGCAGCAGTATTAAAGATTTTAGTTACAACCTGGGCTTAAGAGCTGAGAGCAGTAACTACACCGGTACACTTACACAAACCGGCGAAAAGTTTAAGAATAGTTACCCGGTGAGTTTATTTCCATCTGCATTCTTAAGTCAGAAATTAGGAGGCAAACAGGAACTGCAGTTGAGCTACAGCCGCCGTATCAACAGGCCTAACTTTTTTCAGCTAATTCCTTTTACAGATTATACCGATAAACTAAACATCACAAAAGGTAATCCGGATTTAGTTCCTGAGTTTACGCAGTCATTTGAATTGTCTTACTTAAAAACATTTGCCGGTAACAATACTTTTTTGGCATCTGCTTATTATAAATATACTGATAACCTTATCACCCGTTACCTTACACAACAGGCTGATCCGGTAACCGGCAATGATGAACTGATCAATACTTACATCAATGCAAACTCAAGTTATACAACGGGTGTAGAATTAACATCGCAGAATTACCTGACCAAATGGTGGGACATCAGCACGAATGTGAACGCATATAACAGCCAGGTAAATACCAATAATGTAAGTACTACTTCACAGCCTGCATTGTGGAGCTGGTTTGGAAAGTTCAACAGTAATTTTAAACTGCCATCAAACTTTGCGATACAGTTTACAACCACCTATCAATCTAAAACAAACCTGCCGGTAAATAGTGGCGGCGGCGGTTATGGTGGCGGTGGATTTCAACAGAGCCAGAGTGCTTCACAGGGTTATATAAAACCATCATGGGGTATGGATATAGCAGTGAAAAAAACTTTCTTAAAGAACAATGCGGCAGCAATAACGCTAAGCTTCAGTGATATTTTCAGAACAAGAGTAAGTGAGCAATATAGCAGCAGCGAATATTTTACACAGGATTATTATCGCCTGCGTGATCCGCAGATGGTTAAACTTAACTTCAGCTATCGCTTTGGTAAAATAGATGCATCCATTTTTAAACGTAAGAATAATAATACCGGTGGCCAGGTAGAAACCGGTTTATAAAATAAACAGCAGTTTGATAAGAAGGGGTCGTGCCAGAGATGGTATGGCCTTTTTTTGTTGGGGGTGAGGATAGGGTATTGGATATTTGATTATTATTTTTAGATTTGAAGTATAATTAAAGGCTCAATGTATGAGTTCGCTGAAAGTTATCCGACACTTTAAAACTTGAAAACATGATCAAATATTTTTTAGGACTAATCCTGGCACTAACAATATTGAGTTGTAGGAAGGATGATGTAACCTCAGTAACACCGAAAAAAGATTACACTGCTTTCTTAGCAGACACTATACAAACATTTTATGGAAAAATTGATGGAGCCGGTTTTGCGTGGACTTTTGGCTGGAACCAATCACAAGGTATAACAGGATACCAAAATGGTAATGGAATTTGTGACTCAACAGATCCTGTCAGAATTCTTTTTTTTGGATTAACGTGGGAAAGTGATTTGCAGACAAGATTTATGTTATACTCACCCAGGTATAACTCTGAATCTGAAACTGAATTTTCCCAGGTCTTTAGTCTCGGCAAAAAGAAATTAGGAGATTTTCAAAATGATTTTTCTTTATCTATCTATAAGGATAACACGTTTTACCAATCAAATAGTTTAAGTCCAACTAATGAAATTGAGATTTTAAAAACGCAGGAGTTTACAGAGAACACTGGTAAAAAACTTAGAGTGTGGTTTAAGCTTGATGCAACGCTTTCCTGTAACTGTCAAAATGGTAAAGCTCTTTTAGCAGACGGACTTATGATTGCTGAGTTTTATGGTTTAAGAAAAGGCCAGTAATACTTTTGCATTACTGAAAAGGTATCGGTTGTTGGGACGCCAACCGGTGAGAAAAAAAGACTAGGCATCTTTTAAATTTCAGGGATAAAATGTATTTTACAAAACACAATTAAAATCATCACCCATGCAGGAGATCATTAAAAAAATGAAGTTTAAAGATGCTGCCATTGTAATAAATGCTCCCGCAGACCTGGAAAAGAAATTTGTTACTGCTGGGTCTACAAATGCGTTTGATAAAAAAGAAAAAAGCAGGAACAGCATTATCTTTTTAAATAATAAAAAAGAGCTTATACATTTTTTAAGTAAACAATTAAAACAGGTAGAGCCAGATAGTGTACTGTGGCTGGCTTACCCCAAAGGCACATCAAAAATTAAAACAGATATAAATCGTGACAGCATGCGGGAAACAGCAGAAGAGTTTGGCATTACAACCGTTACTGCTATTTCTATTGATGATACCTGGAGTGCCCTTCGTTTCAGACCGATCGATAAGGTAGGGAAGTGAATTAAATTAGTTAACCGGTATTGCACTTAATTTTAAATTGCTACTTTTCAATTCTTCCAACGGCATCTTCATTACTTTTCTATCGTACGTCATTATTCCATTTATTTCACCTTCTACATCTGTGGTTTGCGTGTACACTGCGGCAGATAAACCAGCTTTAATTAATTCTTCTAATTTTTTATTCAACGTTTTATATCGTTCAAATAACTCTGCGGATGTTTTGAAAGATTGATAGCCCCATCCTTTATTATTCCATGTATGCCCTTCTTCAGGTAAACCGAGGCCGCCATATTCACCTAAAACCAAGGCTGTTTGTTTGCCAAAAATATCCGGCGTTGGCATTACCGGGTCGGGGTAATGATGCACATCCATAATATCACCTGCGCCAAAAAAATAGTTACCGCCACTTGCTGCATTTACCAGGCGGGAAGGATCTTTTTGTTTTGTCCAGGAGGTAATTTCAGGCGTTTTAAATTGTCCCCAGGCTTCGTTAAAGGGCACCCACACAACAATGCACGGAAAATTATATAAGCCATCCATAATCGCATTCCATTCTTTCCTGTATTCAGCTTCCGATTCAGATGTTCTGTTTTTTTCAGTAGCCCTGCCGTAAATGCCCGGGTCACCTTCCCAGAAATTTTCGCCAACATCACCACTGGGCATATCCTGCCATACCAACATTCCAAGTTGATCACAATGATAATACCAACGGGCCGGTTCTACTTTTACATGTTTGCGTATAAGGTTAAATCCCATTTCTTTTGTTCGTTCAATATCAAATTTCAATGCTTCATCCGTTGGGGCAGTGTACAATCCGTCGGGCCACCAGCCTTGGTCTAACGGCCCATGTTCAAATACAAATTTGTTGTTCAGCAGTATACGTTGGATACCATTTTTATCTGCCGCACTTGAAATTTTACGCATGGCGAAATAGCTTTTTACTTCGTCTATGATTTTTCCTTTTCTAATGATCGCAATTTTAAGATCGTATAAAAAAGGATGCTCAGGTGACCATAATTCTGCTTGCGGTATTGAAAGTGTGATTGCTGTATTACTTCCACTTAGTTCTGCTATTTTTTCATTTCCTTTCCATGCAGATGCACTTACTACATCGCCTGGCTGTAAGTTTGCTGCGTTTGTTTGGAGAGCAATTGTTCCTTTGTCAATATCAGGGGTTTGTTTTGTAGAAGAAATATATGTTGCAGGTACAGCCTCTATCCAAACCGTTTGCCATATACCGGTTACAGAAGTGTACCAAATACCATTTGGTTTCGATAATTGTTTTCCGTTAGGTTGCGGACCTTCATCTGTAGGATCCCACACCCGTACTGCTATTTGTTGTGTAGCTCCTTTTTTCAATGCATTGGTAATATCTATTGTGAAAGGATCATAACCGCCTTCATGAATGAAAACACTTTTTCCGTTTATAAATATTTCGCTACGCCAATCTACGGCTCCAAAGTGTAATAATATTTTCTCATTCTTAGTAGCTGCATTTAATTTCACAACCCGTTGATACCATACAATACTATCTTTTCCAACTGTTTTGCCAACACCCGATAAGGCAGATTCTACAGCAAATGGAACCAATATTTCACCCTGGAAATTTGATGGTTTTGTATTCCCGTTTTCTACAGGAAGTATAGAATATTGCCATAGGCCATTTAGGTTTATCCATTTATTATTTCGTACCATCTGTGGGCGTGGATAATCCGGTAGTACATTTTCCGGCGTTACATCTTTGGCCCATTGCGTAGTAATTTTATCGCCGGCAATTTTCCACTTTGTTTGTGCGTTTGAATTAATTATGATAAAGATTGAAACAAAACTGATAATTATTTTTCTCATTTATTAATTTCTTAAGATGAAAGAGTGCAGGAAGTATTACAAAGGTTTGCAGCAAAATGATTTACTTATTCAGTTTATATTTTGATGGTGATAGTGGAACAGTTTGATATATCATTTTGTAATTTATATTTTTTTGAAATAAAATATTAGGCATTTGATAAAACTTAATAAAGTTTTTTTCAGATGCCTGCCCTTTGTAGGGAACATAATATTCTGTTTCCGTGGGGGATTTATAACCTGCATTACGCCATGCCAGCATATAAGATATTTTGTGATGACCAATTGCTTTATAAAGAACATTGGTCCACCAGGTGCTATCCGGTATTTCCGAATAGCCAAATTCTGTAAGCGCCGGGATCTTATTTTTTTCTACTGCAATTTCATCAAGCATGGTGAGCATGGTATCCATCGCTTTTATATAATCTGCATTTCCTTCCGCACCTCCCTTGCGCTGGTAGCTGTCAAATCCAATGATATCTACCCATTCGTCTCCAGGGTATTTTGCCAGGTATTCTTCTTTAGAAGAAAATTTGTCTGTGCTGAATGCATATAATATCTGGTGAATATTCTTTTTATCTTTTAAATAAGAAACGGTTAAATGCCAAAGCTGTTCAAATTCCTGCGGCGTACAATGATCTTTCCCCCACCAGAACCAGTTGCCATTTAACTCATGAAACGGGCGGAAAATTACAGGTATTGGTTCGCCATTTTTTCCTTTTAAGCTTAACACAAATGTTGCTACTTTATCAAGCCAGCTTTTATACAACGTGTTTTTTTCTCTACCCGGCAGCACAGATGCTACCGCTCTGCCCGGTTCGGGTGCCCAGGCAACTTCACCGTTCAATGGATTATTTAAATGCCAGCTGATTGTTATAACGCCTCCTCTTGCATATGCCTGTTCTATATATCTCCTGGCGCTGTCAAAAGGAACACTGTCAAGGTTTAGAGTATGATCCAATTCTATACGCCCCAATTCAAAACCATACAAAGCCGGGTAATCACCGGTGATATCTTTTATATCACTTCTGCCTGGTTGATATTTCCAGTTAACGCCGTAGGCAGGATCATCCTGGTGGCCAAACATAATTCCTTTAGACATCAGGGACCTTAAATTTTTATACAATGCTTTCGTTTCTTTTGTAGCTTTTTTATCAATGGGGCTACTGGTTGGTTGGGCATATATATTACTGCTTACAGCAATAAAAAACAGGTAGGAAAAAAGTTTTTTCATTTAATATTTTTATTAATAAAATTTATAAGATTTACGCCAGGCGTTTTAGTGGCAAAATAGCAATCCGTAAAATCAAATATAACGTTGTACAAAGTAGAATATTTGGTGTTAAAAATCTGGTACTTATTTGACCATATAGTATATTTTTTTATTAATATTTTAAATACAAATTGAATAATTAAAAATTAGGTTATATTCTTTTCAGAATAAAAACTGCAAAGAATTACCCAATCTTTCCTGTGAATTGTATTAATTACCACAACTTACTTCCATTCATCGATTATACCTCTTCGCTCATCGGGTAGGTCTTTTTTACAGAGTAATCATTTCTATTTTGTATTCTTAAACACAAAACGATGAAAAAATTATTGCTGATAATATTACTTGCTGCAACTTTCAATCCTTCGCAGGCACAGATAAGGCCACGCATTACAAAGATTAGAAATGTAGGCATGATAACAATGAAAGAGAACCTGCTGGATAATACACCTGGTTTTAAAAGATCGGCCATTGCATTTGTACCGCTGGTGCCCGATGTAAAGAAAGGATACGATCCTGAAAAAATTTACCAGATAAAAAACAATGAAGGCGTTGTAATAGGAAGCGCAAAAGGAAAAGACATTCTTGATAAAGTTAATGAAGTTGAAAAATCTTTAAATGAAAGAGGACATTCCCTGAGAGAAAAAACACCTTTTATAAAGCTTAATTTAAATCTTCCGCTCACAGCAAAAAATGATTTCAGTAAATGTCTAATTCAGAATAATTTAAAGAAAAGCAATTTTAACACTATCGGAAACATTGGCAACAAGCTGCCTAACACTAATTTCAAAAAAGGCCTGCCATTAAAGCCAGACCAGATAAATTCTCTTAAGTCAAAAATAGATAACAGTGTTTATTCTTATGTGGGTGTTGCCATTACGAATGCCCGGGAGTTTAGAAATTTATACCTCAATAAAGTGGTGATGTTCGACAGAGCCGGGAGTAACATTTCAGCAGACCTGATGCTGTATCAATCATCAAACCTGCTTAAAAAAACCAACAGGTGTATAATAGAACTTTCAGAATCTGTTGGAGGTGTAACTATAACCACTTTAAATGTTCCAATAAAAAATCCCAACAACACAATTAGTCCTTCAGGTTACAGTATTGACTATACGGATTGCATTGCACCACCGTTTCTACCGCAGGATTTTTACCTGAATATGTATAAAATTGATTTTAGTAAAAGCGGTTATAATTTCCCTGCAGCGGGTACCAAACCAAAGTATTATTATGCTACCCTAAAGTATTATGATGCGGCAAATAACCTGTTAGATATTTATCAACCCAACCAGGTGATATTTAATAACCAGTTGCCGATGCCAATGAATTTTCCTACCAATTCACAAGTGGCCTATAACGGATTTGATTATGAACTTACTGACCCTGGCCTACATGCATTTGGTTTTTATGCGAAATCAGAAGGATTTTCTGCATCTTATTTCTCACAGGGTGAAGGGTATTATGGCATTACTAAAAAAGCGGCTGTAAATGCAGATATGAATATTGGAGTTAAATATTTTAATTTCAAACATTTGGTAAGCAGTAACGAACCGCTCTCAGATGAGTTTGTACTGTTCAGTTATAAGATCAAATCAGAAGAAAATTTTAAAATGGCGGATGCTGCTGTTCCACGCATTCGTATACCCGGTGCCCCTGCGTTAAAAAGTGAAGATCCGGATTATGGCGTTATTACTTTGCTGGATAAAGAATATAACCTGGCAAGTACAGATCAGAATTATTTTAAAGAAGATATTAATATACCTGTTACAGATATGCGGTTCTTTATCGGCCCTATTCCGTGCAGAATTACAGTTAACATTAGAGGGGAAGTCAGCGTAACCGTAGATTATCAAAGTTCTACCCAATGTGATATAAAGGCTGTTGTAAATCCACATGCTTCTGTTACTCTTTCCGCATCAGGCGGTGTCGATGCTTTTAATATCGCTTACGCAAAAATAGTTGCAAACGTAAACCTGCTTACGGTGGACATGCCCTATAATTTACAGGTAAATAATACCAGCAAGACTACTTCCATCGCACCTACATTAACAATTGGTGGTTTGGCTGGCCAGATATATTTTCAGGCAGGGTTGTGTATTCCTATTCCGTTTATAGATGACATCTGCACCGATTTTCGCATCGATATTTTAAACTGGAAAGGATTGGAGAAAAGTCTTGTGATCGATCCACAAAAAGGAATTGTATTATAAAATATCAAAGGGTTTTCCATGCGAAAAAGAATGCTCATACCAGTACTATTGATGATGGGATCGCTACATTCATCCTGCCAAAGCAGTGTTAATAACATCTGTTTAGATGATAGTATCAGCCATACACCTGCATGCTTTGAGAAAATAAAGGATAGTAGTATCAGAAACTTTTATCGCTATAGCTATAAAGGGCAAATATGGTACATGGCACAAACGGAAAATATAAAACAAACTGCTCCTGATAAAAAATCATTCCGTTATTTTTATGATGAGCATTGCAAGCTTGTTTGTACTATTTCCAGAGGAGGAGGATTTGTAAATATGCGTACAGTCGTTCCGGATAGTGTACAGGAAGCAGCATTGCAACCATATGTACCGGAAAAAATAAAACAGCTGGCAATGCAGAAAAAAGTGGCTGTCATCAGCATCTGCAATTATCAAAATAATACGGTTTATCTTATTTCACAAAAAACAGTTGCAGGCAACCGCAACACAAGTAATTTTGTAGACGAATATTATTGTGAGAATGGATTGCTGATAAAAATCAACAACTATATCCAGCAATGGAATTTACCCCGCAGGGATCGGCAATTAATTCGGGAAATTATATTGGTAAGGCTTTGAAAATACAATGACCTATACACTTCTTTAGGATTGCTTATCCTGTATTATCCTTGCCTCAATAGCATATAAAAGATATTCACTTTTGTTATGGGCTAATTTTTGTATAGTAAATACTATTCCCCAAATAAAACATAACGGCTATGGGTATTACCAAAGGGTTTAGAATTTATTATAACAAAATAACAGGAAGCATTGCATTCATACCTGCAATTATCGCTATTGGGTTTTTATTACTTTCCTGGGGAATGCTGGAAATAGATTTTTCACCGTGGGGAAAAGAGTTGAAGGGTAGTCTTAGCTGGCTTAGTTTAAAAGATGCAAGCACCGCAAGGTCCATTGTATCTACTGTTGCCGGGGCATTGATCTCTCTCACTGTTTTTAGTTTTTCTTTGGTAATGATCGTACTAAACCAGG
>JBDSIB010000087.1:0-108921 GCA_039918155.1 Ferruginibacter sp. | reverse complement strand
TAATATTAATGATAATTGTTTGGGGCGGCCATACCGATATATATCATTGGCTGGATAAAGATGCTGTGGCGGCTGATAAAGCACTTACCGGGAAAAGTGGTTTTTTAAACCCCTGGTTTTTCACCATCTGGTCTGCAGTATCTATTGGTTTATGGTGGTTACTTGGCCGTAAAATAAGGATGATGAGTCTTGATACTGACAAGCATGGCACCATGGATTTTGAAACCGGTAAAAGATGGGTTTGGAAAAACACCGTATGGGCTTCTTTGTTTACAGTATTCTTTGGCCTTACGGTAGCTGCAACTATACCATGGCTTTGGTTGATGAGCATTGATCCACATTGGTACAGCACCATGTATAGCTGGTATACATTTGCAAGTACTTTTGTTTCAGGGTTAGCGCTGATTGCAGTATTTGTAATATACCTTAAAAATCGGGGTCAACTCGAATATGTAACAGATGAACATCTTCATGATCTTGGTAAATTTATGTTTGCATTCTCTATCTTCTGGGCATACGTTTGGTTTGCACAGTATATGTTAATATGGTATAGTAACCAACCTGAAGAAACAAGATATTTTGTGGCCCGTATTGGTACGGCACAACAGCGTGGGGCTTATTATGGTATTTTCATGTTCAATTTTATTGTAAACTTCTTATTCCCATTATTGATATTGATGAAGAAAGGAACAAAAAGAAACTGGACAGTAATGACCTTTACTGCAATATTGATAATATTCGGGCATTGGATAGATTTCTACCAAATGATAATGCCGGGTACAATGGGCGATAAAGGAGAACTGATGCCTTTTGAGTTTGGAATTGCATGTTTGTTTATTGGAATAATAATGTGGGGAGTTGGAAAAACTTTGTCGAAACATTCATTGCTTTCCCAAAATCATCCTTTCTTAAAAGAAAGCATGATACATCACACATAATAACATTGTAGAATAAAATTAATTTTAGAATAATAATTCGGGTTTATAATCTTTTAAATAAAGATTGAGAAGACTTAAAAATTTATAAAATGAAGGAGTTTTTTGTAATAGCCATTGCGATAATGATTTTCATAGTCATTTTCCAGATCTCCAAAGCGAGTGAATATGTGAGCGTACTGAAAGGTGAAGAAAATGCCCGCAAGCAAAATAATAAGATCAATGGATTTATGATGATAAGCTTTTTGATCCTGGGGCTTATTGGCGTATGGGTTTGCAATGAATGGTTTTATCCAAAAACACTTTTCCCTCAGGGGGCAGCTTCTGTAGAAGGTGAAAAAATAGACCTGATGCTTTACATCACTATCGCTGTAACAGGAGTTGTATTCATTATTACCCAGGTTTTATTATTTTGGTTTTGTTTTAAATACCAGGAAAAAGAAGGAAGCAAAGCATTTTATTTTCCACATAATAATAAACTGGAATTATTATGGACAACGATACCGGCAATAGCACTTACAGTATTAGTAGTATTTGGTCTAAAGTATTGGTTTAAAATGACAAACGATCCACCAGTTACAAGTATGGTTAATGGGGTAGAAAAGAAAACGACTTTAGTAGAAATAACAGGTCATCAGTTTGGCTGGGAAATGCGGTATCCTGGTAAAGACGGTGTATTAGGGAAGAAGAATTATCAGCTTTATAATACACCATCAGGTAATACGCTGGGTGTTGACTTTAATGATCCGCCTAGCCTGGATGATATCCATGTTTCATCAGATATGCACATACCGGTAAATATTCCGGTAAAGCTTGTTATCAATTCTATGGACGTTATTCATGATGTTGGTTTGCCGCATTTCAGAATGAAAATGGATGCAGTGCCAGGTATTCCAACAACAATGTGGTTTACTCCAAGATTCACAACAGAAGAAATGAAAAAAAGAACTGGTAACCCCGATTTTGTTTATGAAATAAGTTGTGACCAGATATGTGGTAAAGGCCATTTTTCAATGAGAGGAACAATAGTCGTTGAAAGTGAAGCAGATTATAATAAATGGCTTGATTCTCAAAAACCGGAATACTTTACATTGTTCCCTGACAAAGATCCATCAAAATCAAACCAGGCAAAAGATACTACTAGTGCAAACAAACAACTTGCACAGGTAATGCCGGTAAAAAAATAATTATTAGGAAATCAGGATAAGAAAAAAATTAAGATTATGAGCAGCGCAGTTACATTACATGAAGCCAGTCACGCAGGGCACGATGTACATCATGAGCACGAGCACCATCAGAGCTTTATAAGCAAATACATCTTTAGCCAGGATCATAAAACCATTGCTAAACAGTTTTTAGTAACGGGCATCATCTGGGCAGTAATCGGTGGTTTGTTTTCAGTGATCTTTCGTCTGCAGTTAGGCTTTCCGGATGCTACCTTTCCTTTTTTAGAAGACTTATTAGGCCATTGGGCAAAGGGGGGTAAACTGGAACCGGAATTTTACTACGCATTGGTAACTATGCATGGTACAATATTGGTGTTTTTTGTTTTAACTGCAGGATTGAGCGGAACATTTGCAAACTTTTTAATTCCATTGCAGATAGGTGCAAGAGATATGGCTTCTCCATTATTGAATATGCTTAGCTACTGGTTCTTTTTTATGGCATCAGTCGTAATGATGGCTTCTCTTTTTACACAAACAGGACCTGCAAGTGGTGGGTGGACAATTTATCCTCCATTAAGTGCTTTGGGTGATGCATCTATGGGAAGTAAAATAGGAATGGATCTTTGGTTGGTTTCAATGGCATTATTTGTCATTTCATCCTTATTAGGCGGCCTTAACTATATTACAACGATACTAAATATGCGTACAAAAGGCATGAGTATGACACGCCTTCCGCTTACTATCTGGGCATTGTTTTTTACCGCAGTATTAGGTGTATTATCTTTCCCGGTATTATTCTCTGGTGTTATACTATTAATATTTGATCGTCATTTAGGTACTAGTTTCTTTTTGAGTGATATAGTTGTTGCTGGTAAAATCTTACCAAACGAAGGAGGTAGTGCCATTTTATTCCAGCATTTATTTTGGTTCCTTGGTCACCCTGAAGTGTATATTATTATTTTACCGGCCATGGGTATAGCGTCAGAGGTTATGTCGGTAAATGCACGCAAGCCAATATTTGGTTATATGGCAATGGTGGCATCTTTATTTGCTATTACAATCCTTGCATTTTTAGTGTGGGCGCATCACATGTTTGTCACCGGACTAAACCCTTTCCTCGGTTCGGTATTCGTATTGCTGACCTTGTTGATTGCAGTGCCTTCGGCTATTAAAGTATTTAACTGGCTTACCACTTTGTGGCGGGGTAATATCCGCTTTACTCCGGGTATGCTATTTTCTATCGGCTTTGTGAGCATGTTCATCTCTGGTGGGTTGACAGGTATTTTCCTTGGAAACTCAGCACTGGATATTCACTTACATGATACTTATTTTATTATAGCGCATTTCCATATTGTAATGGGAGTTGCCGGTATGTTTGGCATGTTTGCAGGTATATACCACTGGTACCCTAAAATGTTTGGCAGGTATCTAAATAATACCCTGGCTTATATCCATTTCTGGATAACGTTGGTAGGAGCTTACCTTATTTTCTGGCCTATGCACTACGAAGGTTTAGCAGGTATGCCACGCCGTTATTATGATTTTGCCAACTGGGAATCATTCAAAATGTTTACAGGGTTAAATGAATTTATAAGTGTTGTATCAATGATCGTTTTTGCGGCCCAGTTATTATTTCTTATAAACTTCTTCTACAGCATCTGGAAAGGTAGAAAAGTAACCACCGCAAATCCGTGGGAGTCAAACACACTGGAGTGGACTACACCGATTCGTCCGGGGCATGGTAACTGGGTGGGAGAAATACCAGAAGTACACCGCTGGCCTTATGATTATTCTAAAGACGGCAAAGATTTTATTCCACAGGATGTACCGGTGGGGGAAAATGAAACCCGTCATTAATTGATATTTTTTTATGTCAGTGGTCATTGAGAAGCGGAGAGAATCTGATTGCGTAACCATGACAATTGACTTTTAAAATGCAGGAAAATAAAACCATATCCAATTCAACATCGTTTGCGTTGGCCAGTAAAGTGAAAGATTATTTTTTATTAATCAAGTTCACACTGAGTTTTATGGTTGTGTTCAGTACGGTTGTAAGTTACCTGCTGGCGCCGAATGTACAATTTGACTTACTACGAGTTCTTTTAATTTTTGTTGGTGGAATGCTGGTAACAGGTTCTGCAAATGCAATAAACCAGGTGCTTGAAAAAGATACCGATGCGATGATGAAAAGAACTGCCAAACGGCCCATAGCCAGCGGCAGAATGAGTGTGACAGAGGGCTGGATCTTTGCAGCGCTTACCGGGATAATAGGCTGCTTCATTATGTACACTTTTAGTATAGAAGCGGCATTGCTCAGTTTATTCAGTTTAATTTTATATGGTTTCGTTTATACGCCATTAAAAAAGGTAAACTCAATAGCAGTATTAGTAGGTGCTGTGCCGGGTGCGCTTCCCTGCCTGATTGGTTGGGTAGCAAGTTTTGAAGCAGGACAACAGCATAACTGGACAGGTGGCTGGATATTATTTGCGATACAGTTCTTATGGCAGTTTCCACATTTTTGGGCAATTGCCTGGGTAGCACATAAAGATTATAGTGCAGCAGGATTTAAACTATTGCCAAGCGATAAGGGGCCAACAAAGTTTACGGCTTTACAAGCCATTATCTACAGTGCAATGATGATACCCATTGGCCTTTTGCCATATGCATATCATATAAGTGGCATGACGAGTATGTGGATATTGCTGGTTTGCAATTTGTTTATGGTATTTGTGAGTGTACAGTTGTTTATTAAAATGGATATTGCGGCAGCAAAAAAAGTAATGTTCAGTTCTTATTTTTATTTGATGATTGTGTTTTTAAGCCTGTTATTTAATAAAGTCGGATAAACTTTTAAGCTTCGAAAGATTGCTGATTAAGGAACAAAAAGTACAAGAGGGCGATGCAAGAATGATGATTGGAAGTATGAAGCCGGGACAAAAAATATTATAAAAATAAATTCCCTTTAGGGGTAAGGGTATGAATACAGTGATGATTGAAAACAGGAAAAATAGGATTCACCCTCATAAATTTACTTTATGGGTTGGTATAGGAAGCATTTTGATGATGTTTGCAGGCCTTACGAGTGCTTACATTGTAAAAAGAAATCAGGCCAATTGGTTAACATTTGATCTGCCCGTTGCTTTTTGGTACAGCACTGCAGTAATAGTAGCAAGTAGTATTACGTTGTGGATGGCGCTGAAGGCTTTTAAAGAGCGCTTGATGAAGAAGTACCGAGGATTAGTAGCGTTGACTTTATTTCTGGGTTTGCTTTTTGTAGCACTGCAAACTTTGGGTTTTTGGGAATTGTGGCAAGACGGAATTACACTACAGGCAAATGTTTCGTATTCTTTTTTATATGTGATAGTAGGAATACATGCGGTACATGTGCTTGGAGGAATAATAACATTAACAGTAATGTTATTAAAATCGTTTAGCGCTAAAATAAGAAATTACAGCCTTGTGCCGGTAGAACTGATAAATACGTACTGGCACTTTGTAGATATTCTTTGGTTGTATTTATTATTATTTTTAATAATGATAAAATAATTGAACAATAAAATTTTGTAAGAGTGACGTTGGGATTTTAGGATTTATTTTTTTGATATTAGAATTTAACAATTATGTCAACAACAGCGATTCCGGCAGGAACAAAATGGTGGAACGGCGGCCGAAGCCCGTTTAACGCCAGCTATGGTAAAGTGATGATGTGGTACTTTTTGATGAGTGATGCTTTTACTTTTGGAGCATTTCTTATCAGCTATGGTACCATACGTTTCAGTCAAAACTATTGGGTAGACCCTAACCATGTGTTTAATGCATTTCCTTTTGCAGAAGGCATGAATCTGCCATTGGCATTTGTGAGTTTGATGACATTTATTTTGATCTTCAGCTCTGTAACAATGGTATTAGCAGTGCATGAAGGGCACAAGATGAACAGGAAGGGCGTAGAGAAATATATGTTACTTACAATTCTTGGTGGTATTGCTTTCCTAAGTTGCCAGGCATGGGAGTGGACGCATTTATTAACGCACCAGCATGAAGTATGGATAAGTGGCGTAAACGGAGTTGAAGGCCACATGGAATTATGGAATACTACTGTTTCGCATAATCCTTTTGGTCCGGAAATAAATATTAACGGTCACGAGTATGCGACGCCCGGCCCAGTTGCTTTTGGTAGTTACTTCTTCGAAATCACCGGTTTCCATGGCTTTCACGTATTCAGTGGTGTATTGATAAATATTATCATGTATATTAAATCAAAGCTTGGACACTTTGACCAACGTGGTCATTATGAAATGATTGAAAAAGCAGGCCTTTACTGGCATTTTGTGGATCTGGTTTGGGTATTTGTATTCCTTTGTTTTTATCTAATCTAATTTGTAAAAAAGATATTAATAATTTTAAGAAAATAATTTATGAGTCAACATACTATATCACCGGAAATAACTTTTGCACCCGAGCATGGGGGCAGTACAAAACGAATCTGGAAAGTTTTTATATTATTATCTGTATTAACAATAATCGAACTTGGTATTGGTCTGGCTATATATAATATTCACAAAGGGGAACATCCCAGCGCTTCCCTGGTATTAGGTTTTAAAGGGCTCGTTTGTATATTAACGCTGGCAAAAGCATTTTATATTGTTTCAGTATTTATGCATTTGGGAGATGAAGTAAGAAATATGATAATGACGATTGTAGTACCACTTACTTTATTTGTGTGGTTTATAATTGCTTTTTTAGCGGATGGCAATAGCTGGAAAAACCTGCGTAATACAGATGGAGGAAGTAAGCCAGATACGCACCTGGTAGCGCCTGCTGCCAAACAGCCCGGGCAAAAAGATTAGTAATTAATTATATGCTTTATAACCAAACCATCGATGCTCCATGTATCGATGGTTTTTTTTGCAACATTTTTTAATATAGCTGTTGTATTTGTACGAACTTGCGAAGTAAATATTATTGTCTTGAATAAAAGATCATTTCTAGCATTGCTGCTTGCTGTTTTATTACCATTGGCTGGTTACTTTTTGGTAAAACAATATAGCAAAGATGCTGTGCACATGCCTCATCGTTATTTTTATGACAGCATAATTGTAAAACCAGGGAGCGAAAAACAAGACACTGTTTGGCATAAAGTAAAAAATCTTTCTTTTACAAATCAACTTGGTGAAAAGGTTTCATTAGATGATTTGCATGGTAAAATACTGGTGATAGATTTTTTCTTTACACATTGCCCAACTATTTGTCCGGGGCTTGCCAGAAATATGAAAAAGCTGCAGAATTCTTTTAAGCAGAATGATTCTATTGTACAGTTTATTTCTATCAGTATAGATCCGGAGCATGATAGTGTAACGAACCTTAGAAAATTTGCAGACAGGGTTAAAGCAAATTCAGATACCTGGTGGTTTGTTGCCGGCGATAAAAAAGAAACGTATGATTTTGGTTTGCATGAAATAAAGGCAAATATTGCAGATACCAATATAGACACGGCTTTTATTCATACAGAAAATTTCTTTTTGTTAGATACAAGCCGTGTTGTACGTGGATGGTATAATGGTTTTGATACTGCAAAGCAGGCAGAACTTGTGAGAGCAATACCAACCTTAATGCTTGAAAGAGACAAAAATGCTCCATCCGTGTTAAGAGATTTTATACCAATACTTCCTATCATTTTTATAGGAATCGGAATTGTAATAGTAGTAATGGCATTTGTAAAACGAACAAGTAAAAGATGAGTAACCAAAGCATACTGCCGGCATCTGCTTTAAAAAAAAATGATAAGGCTGCCCGTATTTTTATTTTCACAGTTTCAATTATTGTATTTGCTGCTGTAGCAGTATTGAGTAGTGTGCATATTAAATTTCAACTTCCTTTTAATCCTCACGTATTTGCCACATTTAATGCCATTGTAAATTCTATGGTTGCTGTACTATTGCTTGCAGCATTATGGGCAATTAGGCAAAATAATTACAGGCGTCATAAAAACCTTATGTTGTTTGCAATTATACTTTCTGTGTTTTTTTTACTGAGTTATATTGCACATCATCTCCTGGCGGGTGAAACAAAATTCGGTGACCTGGACCATAACGGTATTGTGAGTGCTGACGAAAAAGCGCTGGTCGGAAATGTAAGAGTTGCATATTTTATTTTGTTGCTTACCCATATCCCTCTGGCTGCCATTATACTTCCGTTTATTTTGTTTACGGCTTACCGTTCGCTCACAGGGGATTATGCAAAGCATAAAAAGCTTGCACGCATTACCTGGCCAATATGGTTTTATGTAGCAGTAAGTGGCGTAGTGGTTTATTTAATGATACAGCCATATTATACTTAACATGCCAGAACAATCTAACGGAAATATAAAAGCTTTAAAAATACTCCATAGTGCTTTAATGATGGGAGTTGTTATGTTTGGAGCAATCGCTTTTTTTCTTGTGTACGCAAATCATACTTCCCCGGTTACTGGCCTTGATAAGCCTCTACAAGTTATAGCATTGATATTGTGCGCAGCCGGTATGTATTTTTCAAATAAACTTTTTAAGCAACAAATAGAAACGATAAAGCAAAGTGGCGATAGCGTAAAAGAAAAAATAAATAAATTCAGGGCAGCGTGTATTATGCAATGGGCTTTATTGGAAGGGCCTGCATTGTTTACGGTCATCGCTTTATTTCTTACCTGTAATTATGCCTTTCTTATTCTGGCGGGAATTATGATCTGTGCACTATATATTGCCGGCCCATCAAAACAAAGAATAATGCAGCATCTGCATCTAAATGAAATTGATGGAGAGCAACTCTAAAAAGAAAGTTAAACGACAGACTCTACTATTATTTTGTTTTTATCCAGGTAAGTGATCAGCACATTAACCTTATCACCAACAGCCCACTCTTTTTCAGCAACAGGTATTTTAGCTTTTATAGCTTCGCCGATTATATTTAGATAAATGCCATGCGGTTTTATTTCATACACAGTTGCTTCCGTAGCAGTTTTACTTTTATACAATTTTAATGCTGCAGAAAATTCAGGGATATAATCATTATTAAAAAGTGCCGCAGTTATCTTTTCTTTTTTATCAAGATTCGTAAGCAAAAAATCAACCTGCTCATTCAGTTCTTTTTCTGTGGGCGGCATCTGCCATTTTGAAATGGGTACCTGGAAAAATAAATAACTGTCAATTTCTTTTACGAAGTAATCATCATCTACCTGTTTAAGATAACCCGTAAACCTATTGGTGGTTTTCGCTTTATTTATCAAAACATCCAATGCATTGTTATATAAAAAATTTATATTAACTGCAACCATTTTATCACCACGTTCTGCAATCTGCAATTTAAAATTTACAATGTCCCCTGTTAAGAAGTGATGTGTTTTTTTTATAAGATTTTTTTCTTTCCACGAGCGTTGAACTTTATCATCGATGCTGCCATTAACCGTTTTCTTTTTTCCGCTTTGCAGGTATTCTAAGATGGCATACTTCTTCTCATGATTGATAAACGTAACTTTGCCTTGTATAAGATCGCTCATAATATTTTATATACCGAGTTCCGTTGCCGGGTCCCAGAATTTTTCTTTAAAATTAATAATGGTTTCATCCTTTACCAACAACCCGTCTTTGTTTAATAATTCTTCCATTAAAGTTGGTGTGCCAAAATGGTGTTTACCACTTAGCATACCATTGCGGTTTACCACACGCTGCGCCGGCACTTTGGGCTTTGCATTTGTAGCAGCATTCATTGCCCAGCCTACCATACGTGCCGATAACTTTGTACCAAGATAATTTGCGATGGCGCCATAAGAAGTTACCCTTCCTTTCGGGATTTGCCTGACAACTGCATAAACATCATCAAAAAAGCTATACTCTTTTACGCCACTTGCTTTAGGGACAGCAGCTTTTGTTTTTTGCTTTACAGGTTTAATTTTCTTTGTTGCCATGCTTTGTTAAAGATAACAATTCGCTTCGTTTTGGTTCAGGAACATTTTGAAATTCAAAAGGGCAATGTTTGCAGCCATTGCCACAACAAAAGCCTTTCTTTAAATGAAACTTTTCAGTCAGCACAATATAACCTTGCTCATTGTAATAAAAATCTTCCCCTTCTACAAGATTGGCCATATATTAAACCTGGTTTTCTGTTTGTTTTAAAAATTCCTGTAACTGTTCATCAAGATTAGGCAAAGGATGTTTCGGAAGTTTAAATTGTAAATGATATATTTTGTTGCTGCGTGCAATATCCAGGCCTTCATAGTGTGTGCGGATCTTTAATTCCGGCAGTTCACTTTTCACATAAACATCATTGCAATCTGCAACAGGAATTAGTGCATACAACTCAATTACTTTTTTTGTAAAGTTATAAAGATCAGTAGAGTCTGTTTTTAAATGAACGCTACCACTCTTTTTTAAAACCTGCTGGTAGAGACGTAAAAACCTTGGATGCGTCAGTCTCTTTTTTGCTTTAGAAGTACGTAAGTGTGGATCGGGAAAAGTGATCCAGATATCATCTACTTCGCCTGCGGAAAAATAAGTTGGGAGCATTTCTATCTGCGTTCTTAAAAATGCAGCATTATTCAGTTTATTATCAATTGCTTTTTTCGCACCGAGGTACATCCGGTTACCTTTAATGTCTATGCCGATAAAATTTTTTTGTGGATTCATTTGCGAAAGTCCGACAGTATATTCTCCTCTTCCGCAGGCCAATTCTAAAACTAAAGGATTATTATTTTTAAAAAATGTATGCCATTGCCCCTGCATATTTTCAGGATATTCCAGAACGTTGCTAAATTGTTTTATCTGGGCAAAACGAAGTAATTTTTTTTGTGCCATCGGGCGGCAAAGATACTAAGCGATGCACTTGCGCCAGCAGAAGAATTTAAACTGTAAATCAAAAATTAACATCCTTATCTACATATAAACTCAAAATTTTTCCTTCGGGTATTATAGCTTCTTTCCCTTTCTTTAAAAGAAACAATGGGCTTAAAACCAATGCCAGTGCCACGGAAGCACCGCCTTTATTTTCTCCCTGGATGGCATTTTTTGTAGAACGTATGGGCACGGTAGAGCCATTGGCAGCTTTTACTTTTGAAAAGTTAACCGTAATAGAGCCTTGTTTACCAAGCCCTTTTGCTTTTTGAACAGACTCGATATTTCCATCAACTAAAGTGCCTTGTTTGATTACAATTTTGCCATTAATTTCTACATCTTCTGCTATTGCAAAATCAGCCCTGTCACCTTCCTTGGCTGTTTTAGAACTGATTTCTGCCAGAGATTTTACTTTAATGATGGTTCCTTCTTCCAGCAAAAATTTAGGCTCCTTTTTGGGGGTGATCACTTTTTTAGGTATAGCTTTCTTAGCTGCGGTCTTTGTTTTACTCGGTGTTGTAGCCAATGATAACTGGGCGTTACAATAGAGGCCGGTAAATAAGAAGAAAGCAATCATTACATTTTTGTGCATAGCAGTAAGATTTAATAAAGCATAATTAAGAGTTTGATTTGGATTAAGAAATAATTCTATTGGATAAGAAAAAGAATAAAAGGAAGTCTATAAAAAAAGGCTTTCATTTCTGAACGGGCATTTTTAAAGCGCTGTAATGGTCCCGATAGGTATCGGGAACGAGGCAGTTAGCTGTAGTACAAAGTTCGGTGGTCGACCCCGGTCAGCTCTGCATTGCTGCAAAACTGGCTCTATGCTACGTTTATCCTGTGCTCCTCACCCCCGAGACAAGGGGGTCGCTGCTAAATATTCTTTCTGTAAAACAAAAAACCCATCCATTTCTGAACGGGCATTTTTAAAGCGCTGTAGGGGAAGGGGTCGAACCTTCACGAGGCAGTTAGCTGTAGTACAAAGTTCGGTGGTCGACCCCGGTCAGCTATGCATTGCTGCAACACTGGCTCTATGCTACGTTTATCCTGTGCTCCTCACCCCCGAGACAAGGGGGCATGTCTGCCAAAAATTTCATCACCCCACAGTATGACCAATCTTTTTTGGTTTGGTATGATAACACAAAAATAAGGCAAATTGATTTAATATTAAAAATAATTCAATAAATATTTTGAAATTATAGAAATTATTCAAATATTTGTGAATAATATTAAATAGTAACAAAAATCGATTGCGAAATGGGAGCTAAATTAAATCTTGACAAACTAGATCTGCAGATTATTAATGCCATGATGGATAATGCAGAAATATCTTATGCTGAACTCGGCAAAAAATTATTCGTCAGCGGCGGCACCATCCATGTCCGTATAAAAAAACTACAGGAGTTTAAGATCGTTAAAGGTACAAGATTAAGCGTTGACCTGAAATTATTAGGCTACGATATTACCGCTTTTGTAGGTATATATTTAGAAAAAAGTTCTTTATACGATTCCGTGGCAAAAGACCTGATGAAGATACCGGAGATCATCCGTCTGAATTACATCACTGGTAATTATAGTATGTTCATTGAAATAGTTTGTAAAGACATTTCTCAATTGCGCCACGTATTGCATGATGAGTTGCAGAAAATAAAAGGCATAGAACGTACAGAAACTTTTATTTCATTAGAAGAAGGTTTCAGTCGTAATGTACCTGTAGCGCCGGTTGAAGAATAAATTGAAAACTGATTGCACGAATTTTTACGAGTTACACGAATTAAATAACATTGTTCGTAATTCTTGCCATCAGTTCTCAATAGAAAAACAAAGGACTGTTGTTATAAAACATAGTCACAGATTTGTAGAATTATCTGAATCGCTGAAGAGAAATAAAATTCGAGTAATTCCCAAAAATTCGTGCAATAAAATATATTAATCTCCTTTTACATCCACTGCATCTCTTAATCCATTTCCCAAAAGGTTAAAAGCAAGCACTAAGATCATGATGGCAATACCCGGCACTAATGCCAACATCGGGTTGTGTGTAATTATAAAATTGTAATTTTCTTTTATCATCAATCCCCAGCTTGGCTGCGGCGGTTGTACTCCAATTCCTAAAAAACTTAACCCGGCTTCTATAATTATGGCTGTTGCAAAATTACCAGCTGCAATTACCATCAGAGGCCCAAGAATATTTGGTAAAATATGTTTAAGTATTATTCTGCTATCCCTAAAGCCGAGTGCCCTTGCGGCCTGCACATATTCCATTTCTTTTAATGCCAACACTTGTCCACGAACCAACCTTGCTACACTTACCCAAAGTGTAAGACCAACTGCAATAAATATCTGCCAGAAACCTTTACCTAATGCGAGGGTTATTGCAAATACAAGGAGTAAGGTAGGGATGCTCCAGGTTACGTTTACAAGCCACATGATAACCTCGTCTACCCAACCACGGTAGTACCCGGCCAATGCGCCTAAAAGAATACCCAATGTAAGAGAAATAAATACTGCGATCAATCCAACTGCCAGGCTAACTCTTGTTCCAATTATAAGGCGACTTAATATATCTCTGCCAAATGCATCTGTGCCCAGCCAGTATTTTTTGGTAATAATATTTTGCTGAATCTGTTGCGGCTGATTATTTGTGAGGTAATTGATATTGTAGCGCTGAAGAATACTGGTGTCTTCATCCACATACTTATTTACAAAAATATTTTCTCCTTCAATTTTATAACCGCTGATAGGCAAATATTTAAACTTTGGTGAAATGCCAAACATTAGCTTGTGCAAAAAATTACTATTTACTTTTTTAGCATCTGGCAGTTTTAAAAATAACTGTGAATAGTCGGGCTTTTTTGCCTGTATCTCCACTGTTTGAAGATCAGCATTGGGCGAATCATCCGGCGCTAAAAAATAACTGAATACTGCAATAAAAAATGATAATATAATAATCACGAGGCCGCCAAAAGCCAGCTTGTTTTTCTTAAGCCTTTGCCAGATCTGTTTTTTATATGAAAAATTTTCTGTCATTAAAGTCGAACGTCTTTATTATTTTATTTCTAAAATTTCGCCACTTCTTTTCCTTACTTCCTTGCAAAGTGCTTCGTCATCTGCCAATGATTGTCCGTAAGATGGGATTAATTGTTTGAGCCTTTCCTGCCATTCAACCGTTTTTATTTTTTCTGCAAAACATTTCTTAAGCACATCAATCATTGCAGATACTGCAGTAGAAGCTCCCGGCGAAGCACCTAGCAAAGCAGCAATAGTACCATCTGCAGAGCAAACTATTTCCGTTCCAAATTCCAGTACGCCGCCTTCTTCCTCATCTTTCTTTATCACCTGCACTCTTTGTCCGGCAATGGATAATTCCCAATCAGCTGCAACTGCTTCCGGAAAATATTCTTTCAATGCAGTAATACGGTCATCAATACTTTGGCTTACCTGCTCAATCAAATATTTTGTAAGTGACATATTATGCCAACCTGCAGAAAGCATCGGAAAAATGTTATCCCATTCTATCGATTTTGGCAGATCTAAAAAAGAACCATTCTTTAAAAACTTTGTAGAAAAACCGGCATAAGGGCCAAACAATAATTCCTTTTTATTATCAATCATCCTCGTGTCCAAATGTGGTACACTCATAGGTGGTGCGCCTACAGAAGCTTTGCCATATACTTTTGCACTGTGTTGTGCTATCACTTTTTCATTTATGCATCGCAGCCATTGGCCACTTATCGGGAAACCACCGTAGCCTGCAGCTTCCGGAATATCAGATTTTTCCAACAATGGTAATGAGCCGCCACCTGCACCAATAAAAACAAACTTTGTAAAAACACTACTCTTCTTTTTACGGATAAGATCTTTTACAGAAATTTCCCAACTACCATCTTCCGCTCTTTCAATATCTCTTATTTCATGACCAAGATAAATTTTCACGCCATCCAATTTTTCCAGGTAATCAACCATAGCCCGGGTAAGAGCACCAAAGTTTACATCACATCCCAATTCCATTCTTGTCGCTGCAACTTTTTCATCAGCCGTTCTACCATGCATTACTAATGGCATCCAGTCGGCAAGTTTTTGGGCATCTTCGGCATACTGCATTTCTTTAAACAATGTATGCCGCGTTAATGCGTCATATCTTTTTTTTAGAAATGTCACATTTTTATCGCCCCACACAAAACTCATGTGCGGAATATTATTTATAAAAAATTTTGCTTCTGTAATATTTTTTTGCTGCACCAGGCTTGCCCAGAATTGTTTGCTTTCTTCAAACTGCGTTGCAATTTTTAATGCCTTGCTGATGTCAATGCTGCCATCTTCTTTTTCCGGCGTATAATTTAATTCGCAAAATGCAGAGTGCCCGGTACCGGCATTGTTCCAGCCATCGGTACTCTCAGCAGCTACTTCTGCCAGCCGCTCATAAATGTGAATATTAATGCCGGGCTCCAATTCTTTTAAAAAAATTGCAAGCGTTGCACTCATTATACCTGCACCAATCAATACCGCATACGGCCGATCATTTTTTCCACTCATTTTTTTTCTTTAAGTATTTCCATAAATTTTTGCTGAGTTATCATTTCAGCACCCATGCTCATCAAATGTTCTGTTTGTAGTTGACAATCTATCAACGAATATTGTTTACTTTGGCAAAGCCATATCAACGCTGCTTTGGAAGCATTGCTTACTTTCCTGAACATACTTTCGCCGCAAAAAACATTATTAATTTTTAATCCATACAAGCCCCCTACCAGTTCATTATTCTGCCATACTTCTACGGATTGTGCCACGCCATGTTCATGCAAAAGTAAGTAAGCATTTTTCATTTCCTCCGTTATCCACGTGCCGCCCTGCCCTTCTCTAAAAACAGAACTACAGTTTTCAATCACATCTTCAAAAGCAGTATTCATTTTTATTTCAAAAATATTTTGGCGAAATATTTTCTGCATGCTTTTGCTCACTATAATTTTCTCCGGAAAAATCACACAACGTTCATGCGGCGCAAACCAGCAGATCGGTTCATCATCATTGTACCACGGAAAAATTCCATTGTGGTAAGCCAGCAATAATCTTTCCATGGTCAGGTCGCCGCCAATGGCCAGCAAGCCATCTTCTTCTGCCAACTTTGGGTCAGGAAAAATTATCCGATCATCTAATTGAAAAATCATTTTTATTTTTTTGTACCGAACATTTGCTTTTCATGGCGTCATCCTTGCGTCGCACTCTTGTACAGTATACCATTATTCATCTTTTATCTAAGCGTAGAAACCACGAGTCAATATAATTCTTTACATTCTCTTAAATAATTCGTGTAATTGTTTTAAAATTCGTGTAATAGATTTTAGTTCACTTTTCTCCCCTTCCATTTATAACTACCAAACTTACCCAGCCAGCCTGCAATAACCGTATAAATAATATGAAACGGTTGCATCAGTGGAAACAAAAACAGTAGCGATCCTTTTTTAAAAAAACCAGCAACCGGAATTAAAAATATCAGTTCAACAATTGTTTTTAATGATAGCAATAACAACCAGCAAATAATAAGGGATAATTGATAATTGAAAATGTATAAAACAGGATTATAAAAAGTAGAAATCAACGGGATGATGAACAGCAGCAGATTAAATAAATACACCAGAACTAAAATGGGCAATATTCTTTTATCATCATATTTATCTGCCTTACTTGCCCAGCGAATGCGCTGGTTAAAGAATTGTGCAATAGATCTTACCGGTTGCGTATCTACAATTGCATCTGCAGATTTTAAGAACAAAACTTTCTGTGGATATAATTTAAATACTTTATGCATCAGCAGCATATCATCGCCGCTGGCAATAGCATCAATATTTTTAAAACCATCCACTTCATAAAACGCTTTTTTTTCATAAGCCATGTTGGCGCCATTGCACATGCTGTTTAATTTTTTATGAACCGCAGCACCGGTAATTCCCTGCAAGGTCATAAAATCCAAAGCCTGAAAAATTTCTATAAAAGAGACGGAGTTATTAATGGCCACCGGTGCTGCAATAAATACCGGCTTCTCTTTTTCATAAAATGCAGCAATGTTCCCAAGCCAGTTTTGTTGCAAATAACAATCCGCATCGGTGGTTACAATCAGCGAACCTTTGCTTTCTTTTACACCAGTTTCAATCGCTCTTTTTTTGTAAGAATTTATTTTTTCATTATTGTCATAATCCGCCAATGAAATCAGACGGAAATTATATTTTGAATAGGAATCAACAATACCTGCAGTTCGGTCAACAGAATGATCATCGATAACAATCACTTCAAATAAATCCGTTGGATAGCTTTGCGCCATTAAAGATTGTAACAAAACCGGCAGGTTTTGTTCCTCATTTCGTGCCGGAATAATTACTGAGATGCTGGTAGAAAACTGCTGCTCTTTTAAATTTGGTTTAAAAACCGGAATACCAACCCAACTAATTGCATAATAAATAATAAGGCAACTGTAAATTAAAAGAAGAATAAAAGTAATGGTGAGAAGTGTGGTCATTAATAATGTTGACTGTAATTATCAGCACTTCAAATTTACCTAAAAAAGAGCATTGTCAAAACTGAAAAGCATTAATTTGAATAACAGAACATTTTACCAATTTAATATTTCTGTTTAAAAGATTTATTACCGCTGCTTTTTTAAGTTATACTTTAAAAAATATTTTTTGCCTTTGATTTTAAATAATGAATCATATTGTTTACGAATAAGGGTGCTATCGCTTAAATGTTGTACAGTATATATTAGAGTATCGTTTTTTTTAATTGGCTTTAAATATCCTTCTTGTCCTGGCAAGTAAAGCTGAAAATTGCCGGATGTATAAGAACGCTGCTTTTGGGCAGATGCAATATTCCCGGCTAAGCAGGCTAATATGCAGAATAAAAAAAATAGACTGTATTTTTTCATGATTATTTTTTAATGAATTACTAATTCACATACTTAATCTTGTTTAAAGCTCCACCCCCGTTTTATTTTTCTCACATATCTCCCACATATTTACAAAATAATCCGCTGCACTAAAAAATACCTGGCGTTCTGATTGTGTCATACCAAGGTTTTTAAGATCCTGGTAAAAGTCTGGGTAAAGACCTATATGCACCAGGCCTTCTGTATTGTAATCCCATTTTCTGTTGGCAGATCCAAATGTATATTGCTTTAATCCCTCAGGGTTGTGGCCGTTGTAATAATTAACCTTCAGGTTCCAGTTCCTGCTTATTGAACTACCATATTTTGCAGGATCAAATCTCAGCCGAGGATCAAATCTCGGCTCCGACAGTGTAACAAATCCATTTATATCAGAGCCCATCGTTACAGCACGATTACCCATTTTAGATAACGCTAATCTCAAATTTTTTAGATACCCTGCGGCAGTTAATTCAGAAATACCCACCCCAAACATTCCACCTCCATTACTGATAAGGGTCAGTTGCTCATCAGATCTTTGGTTCTCATTTATTTCAGGGTTTGGATTTTCATGAAAGCCATCCCGCATGCCGGTATGGCCACTCATCACCGGATAATGGTTATGTCCTGCAAGAGCAAGAGTGCCGGCAACAGATTTTTCACTCATGTGATCTACATCGATGATCATTCCCAGGCGCATCATTTCAGTAATAGCAAATTCTCCCAAAGGAGTTAATCCCTGGTGGTTTACCATTCCGCCTGTGGTTGATTGATAAATATCCCAGGATGCATCCGGTATCAATAAACTTTTTAAAATTTTAAATTGATCCAGGCAGGCAAGCGTTGGTGTCGGGCATTTGAATACATCAAAGGCCGGCGGAAAAGGAATTTGCGATAGTCCTTCAAATACAGCTTTAGCACCGAAAATAGCAGCATTCATAGAACCAAATGTGGGCACATCAGCCAAACGCAGATTGTAATTTACACGAGGGTCAGGCGATTGGTCTACCTTAAACATTAATCCCGGCGGTATAGGGGCACCCCATGCCAAAGGGCGTGAGTTGGCATATTGATTATTAAAATTAAAAAGCATGCTGTACACTGCAGAACCGCCCAGTTTATTATTCACAACATGAATAGGAAAAATATACCGCACGCCTTTATTGAACAGCCTTACGATTTCTGCTTTTACAGTAGTTTTATTTGTAGTGACATCTGAATAATTGAAATTGCCAAAATTATCAACTTCCATACCCATGATAATGGCCAATTTACCGGAACGTACTATACGGCGCATATCTTCTGCATCCAGCGCCAGCTCCATAAAATCATTGTGCCGGCGCACAAAATTTTTTATTTCATCCAGTTGAAGATCCGCCCGGGACTTATCATCCAGCGGCGCATCACCACTTAATATTCCACCCAGCAATTCACTATTCACCGTTAGCGTTACCATTACCCTTAAGCCTCCTTCGTATGCCCTGCGTATCCAGTCTACATACATTTGCTGGTGACTTGCAGAGGAATAATTAGGCCAATATATGAGGTTTGGATAACCCTCATGCGGATGATCACCATGAAGATTTCTTTCCATTGGTACACGCATGTTGTAATGGGAATCAAAAAAAGAATTCAGAATACCTGCCCTTAAATAATTACCACAATTATTATCTGTGCCCCAGCCTCCGTGTGTTGCATTGCAACTTCCTAAAGCTTCTTCCACACTGGCAGCTCTTACCGGACCGGCATTACAATCTGCTTTTGTTTCTCCTATATCAAAACCAGCATCCTTGTATAGTGTGCCCGCAGGTAAAAGGGAACCAACATCCGGCGCTCCGTGTAATAATTTATTCCCCATAGCCAAATGACTCATGAGGTGAGTATGTGTATCTGCGGCACCAAATAATGGTACATAATAATCTGCTACTATTGACTGGTCTCTATTATTTGCAAGATCTTTTATTACAATCTTTTGTACACGCATGGAATCTTTTGCAGCAACATAAGCCAGCAGGCTTTTATCAGCCATCCTTACATCATCAATATTAATGTGGCCCCATTTATTTGTGAAGGATGCAGCATTATCAGTAATGCGGATCACATAAGTTTTAGCTGTATCCAATCGCCGTACATCCCATTCCTCTCTTCTTAAAATATCGTTGTTATGACCAGTTTTTGGCAATATGCCTGCAATGGCAACAAACAAAGTATCTATTCTTGTACCTACATTATTCCTGCTATTGTTGCCGGGAAGATTTGGTATTGCCGGGTTATTACCAATATTACTGATGTTACCAGTAAGCCTTGGGCGAATTACATATTCTAATAATTCAATTTTTAATGTATTGATATCGTTACCACCCGAAATTAAAAAGTTGATGAAATTATTATTGGCATATACCCGGAAAGGATCCGAAGTAAATGTGCCAATGGCAGAATTTGGATTGTCGATGATACCATCGCCCATAGAGCTTATCCATTTTTGGTGTTTGTATCCTATATTGAAAGTTAGATCCGTCCAGTAATCTCCGCCGATGCTGGCTTTTGGCACTACCTGCATAAACTCCCAGGTGTTTTGAAAATATGCTCCAGAAATTAATTTAAAAGCTTTGCCATCTATATTCCACCCATTGATACTTCGATTGGTTCCTGTTTCAAAATCGCCATTTTTTAAAAATTGAAATTGTTTGAAACTGCCAATGGTTTTCACCGCTGGAATATAAGCTACCATAGACTTTACACTATCTGCCGGTTTTATTGTTTTATTAATAGCAGGCAGGGTTTTTTGTTTTTGAAACTGGCAAAATGCAATCAGATGAATTAACAGTAGTGATCCAACAAAACTTATTTTAATCAACAAATCTTTTTTGTTAATACTGTTTTTCTTGCCTGGTAAAACATATAGCTGTATCATAGTTTTGATTTTAAATGCAATTGCAATAACTGAATATATTAAGGCCTCCCAATATTATACACCTGTACAAAAGAAAGCGATGTAAAAATGCTGAACGTTTTTTTACAATACAATTACACAATCGGGTAGTGATTAAAATAACATTTTGGGAATGGCAGCTTAGTTTATTAATAGCTAATGAATGTAAAAAAGGAACAAATTATTAATAAATAACCGGGTAGAGAGTAAAAGTAATTGTGCGTAGTGTGCTGATATGTTGCCTGCTGGTTTGCCGAACAAGAGAGCGACGCAAGAATGTCGCCATAAAAAATACTGCCGGTTCCACAAAAATATTTTTTTGAAATCTAAACTGAATGATTATCTTTATATAGTTGTTTAAACAACTATATGCCAAACAACCAATTTAAAAAAAGCGAATTATACAGTTTCATTACCGGTAAAGCCAGTACCGCTATTGCACGCCGTTTACAGAAAAATTTTAAGCAGGCCGGCGTGGACATTACCATTGAGCAATGGAGTGTGCTGTATCATTTATGGAAAGAGAATGGCATGAGTCAGCAGCAATTGTGCGATGCAACTTTTAGGGATAAGCCCAGTATAACGAGGCTTGTAGATAACTTGGAAAAATTGAAACTGGTGAAGAGGGTGGCCAGCAAAGAAGACCGGCGCAGCAATTTAATTTTTCTTACAGTAGAAGCACAGCAGTTGCAGGATCAATCCATGGAATTGGCAAACCAAACTTTGAATGAAGCGTTGGAAGGCGTAACAGATGAGCAGATAGAAATAGCAAAAGAAGTATTGCACCAGGTGTATGAAAATTTGAAGTAAAAGCCCCCTCCGCCCCCTAAAGGGGGAACTGATTGAAGCGAAGATCGAATTTATATATAAAATAATCACAAGCCTAAGCCCAATAGGGTTTGGCTCAAAAAAACAAATATCATGAGTACTCAACAATCTGGAAATAATCCAAATGTTTCAAATCCCCCTTCAGGGGGTCAGGGGGTTAAAGGTGGTGAATGGCTGATAAAAGAAAGCAATGCTTTTGACACGTACACGCCGGAAGATTTTAATGAAGAGCAGCTAATGGTGAAAGATATGTGCCTGCAATTTTTGGCTACAGAAGTGTTGCCGATTGTAGATCGCATAGATAAAATGGAGCCTGGGCTTATGCCGGGCCTGATGGATAAAGCCGGCGAACAGGGGCTTTTAGGTGCTTCGATTCCGGAAGATCTGGGAGGTTTGGGAAAAGATTTTATTACTTCTACTTTGGTGAATGAAGGCCTGGGCGGCGGTTTCTCTTTCAGTGTTGCCGTGGCTGCGCACACCGGTATCGGCACTTTGCCTATTTTATATTTTGGTACAGAAGAACAAAAGAAAAAATATATTCCAAAGCTGGCAAGCGGCGAATGGAAAGGTTCCTACGGACTAACGGAGCCGAATAGTGGCAGTGATGCATTGGGTGCAAAAAGTACAGCCGTACTTTCTGCTGATGGAAAAAATTATATTCTGAACGGGCAAAAATGCTGGATAACAAATGGTGGTTTTGCAGATGTATATACAGTGTTTGCAAAAATTGACGGCGATAAATTTTCTGCGTTTATAATAGAGCGTGGGTTTGAAGGTTTTACACAAGGACCTGAAGAGCACAAGATGGGCATCAAGGGTTCTTCTACTGTTCAGTTGTATTTCCAGGATTGTAAAGTGCCGGTAGAAAATCTTTTAGGCGAAGCCGGCAAAGGCCATATTATCGCATTCAACATTTTAAATATCGGCCGCTTAAAATTATGTGCAGCAGCAGTCGGCGGCTCAAAAATGGCGTACAACGATACGGTTCAATATGCAAAAACACGGGAACAATTTAAAACAGCCATCGCAAATTTTGGTGCTATAAAATATAAGCTGGCACAAATGGCAATTCGTATTTGGGTGGGCGAAAGCGCTTTGTACCGCACCGCAAAATGGATCGATGATAAAGAATCAGAATTGCAGTCTGGCGGTATACCTTTTAACGAAGCATTGCTTGGCGCTGCAGAAGAATATGCCATTGAGTGTGCCATGCTAAAAGTAGATGGCAGCGAAGTCCTGGACTACGTGGTAGACGAAGGCGTCCAGATACACGGCGGTAATGGTTTTAGTGATGAGTACATGATCAGCCGTGCATATCGTGACAGCCGCATTAACCGCATTTACGAAGGCACGAATGAAATTAATCGCTTGCTAACGGTTGACATGATGCTGAAAAGAGCAATGAAAGGAAAGCTTGACCTGATGGGCCCGGCCATGAAAGTTTCAAAAGAGTTGATGAGCATTCCTGATTTTGGCAGCGAAGAAGAAGGCGCATTTGCAGCCGAGCAAAAAACAATAGTGAATCTGAAGAAAGCCATCCTGATGACAGCGGGTGCAGCAGTACAAAAACTGATGATGAAGCTGAGCGACGAACAGGAAATTCTGATGAACATTGCCGATATGGCCATACAGGTTTTTCATGCAGAAAGCGCTTTGCTGCGTGTGATGAAAATGACTGATAAGCAGGGAGCCGCCGCCGCATCTATACAAACTGATATGATGCATTGCTATTTGAATGATGCTGCAGATAATGTAAATAAAGCCGGCAAAGAAGCCATAAATGCATTTGCCGAAGGCGATGAACAACGCATGATGTTGCTTGGCCTTAAGCGGTTTACAAAAACGGCGCCTTTCAACAGTAAAGATGCAAGAAGAAGAATTGCAGATAACTTTATTGCAGAAGGCAAATATTATTTATAAAAAAAGGTCTAAATATTTTACAAACGATGCAGCAATGCATCGTTTTTTTTGTGCACCAACATTACTTTTTCATGGCATCAGCGTTGTGCCTGCCCCGACGAACGCAGTGGAACTCGGGGTCACTCACTTGTACAGTATATCATTGGGCAACAGTACAGCCCTTATCACATGTCACGTCAATGCTAATTCTATATTACTCTCTGTTAAATAAGCATCAATACAATTTATGGATAAAGGTTATTTTTGAAAACATCGATAAATTATTGTTTGCCAAATCATCCAATCATGAAGTATTTTCTTTCTATTGTATTGTTATTATCAATATCATTCTTGTCTGCACAACAGAAAAATAATCCTATGTCTGTTTATAAAAACTCAAAAGCAACCATTGATGCAAGAGTAAAAGATCTGCTCAGCCTTATGACGCCGGAAGAAAAAGCCGGGCAGTTGAATCAGTTAAATGGCGGTGTGTTTACCGGCCCATCTCTGAATGATGCAGGCCAGCAAGAAAAAATGCAGGCAGTAAAAGATGGTCAGGTTGGCTCAATGCTGAATGTAATTGGCGCTGCAGATACAAGAGCCATACAAACCTATGCCATGCAAAGCAGGTTGGGCATCCCACTACTTTTTGGGTACGATGTGATTCATGGTTACAAAACCATTTTTCCGATTCCATTAGCGGAAGCCTGTAGCTGGGATCTTGACCTGATGAAACGCAGTGCAAGCATTGCTGCAAAAGAAGCATCAGCCGCAGGTATTCACTGGACATTTGCACCAATGTGTGATGTTAGCAATGACCCACGCTGGGGAAGAGTAATGGAAGGTGCCGGCGAAGATCCTTACCTGGCAAGCCTTGCATCCGCAGCAAGAGTAAAAGGTTTCCAGGGAAATTTTGACAATAATCATGTAATGGCAACCGTAAAACATTTTGCGGTGTATGGCGCTGTAGAAGGCGGCAGAGAATATAATACAGTAGATGTTTCAAGAGTGCAGGCCTTTAATAAATATTTACCACCGTATAAAGCTGCGGTAGACGCAGGTGCAGCAACAGTGATGAACTCGTTCAACATTTTTGAAGGCGTACCCACCAGCGGGAGTCATTTTTTAGTAACAGATGTTTTAAAAAAGAAATGGGGCTTTAAAGGTTTTGTAGTGAGCGACTGGGCATCTTTTCATGAAATGATAATTTGGGGCTATGCCGCTGATGACAAAGACGCAGCGCTAAAAGCCATACAGGCAGGCAGTATGATGGATATGGAATCAAAAGTTTCTGTAAAATATTTACCTATATTATTAAAAGAAGGCAAGATTACTATGCAGCAGTTAGATGAAGCTGCTGGTAAAGTATTGTATTATAAATTCAAGCTTGGCCTTTTTGATGATCCTTATAAATTCAGTGATGAGGCCAGGGAAAAAACGGCAATGCTTACTGAAAATAATAAAACTCAGGCACGTGCAGCCGCAGAACGTTCTATCATTCTTTTAAAAAACAATAACAATGTTTTGCCCTTAAAGCCAGATACAAAAATTGCATTGGTAGGTTTTTATGCCAATAGCAAACCCGACATGTTTGATTTCTGGATTGGACAGGGAAGCGCCAATGATGCGGTGACATTATACGATGGGTTAAAGAATAAATTCTCAAATATTAGTTTTGCAGATGGCTATAAAGATGACAATAGCACCAATCAAACTTTAATAGATGAAGCAGTGAAAAACGCTTCTGCTTCCGATGTTATTTTAGTGAATGTCGGCATCAGCGGAAAAATGGCCGGCGAAGACAGGGCACTTGCTGATCCTGAAATTTCTGCGGGACAGATAGAATTATTAAAAGCATTAAAGCAAACCGGAAAACCAGTTGTAGCATTGGTTTCAAGCGGAAGACCATTGATATTGACACAGGCAGAACCATTGACAGATGCTATTTTGCAATGCTGGATATTAGGGACAGAACATGGAAATGCAATTGCTGATGTTGTAAGCGGGGCGTATAATCCTTCTGCAAAAACAGTGATGAGTTTTCCGTATGCTGTTGGGCAAATTCCGGTGTATTATAACCATTTAAATACTGGCCGGCCAACAGAAACTGATGGCAAAGGAAACTGGTTCAGTCGTTATCGTGATATACCGAGAGATCCATTATATCCATTTGGTTTTGGCTTAAGCTATACTACATTTTCTTATTCAGATCTGAAATTAAACAAGTCAATCATAAAAATTGGCGAGCCACTAACGGCAACGGTTACTATAAAAAATACCGGCAGCAGAGAAGGCGAAGAAATAATTCAGTTATACATCCGGGATATTACTGCATCAATTGTTAGACCAGTAAAAGAATTAAAAGGCTTTACAAAAATAATGTTGAAAGCAGGCGAAAGCAGAACTATAAATATTCCTGTTACTCCGACAGATCTATCATTTTATGATGGAGATGGAAATTTAAAATTAGAACCCGGCAAATTTTCTGTATTTGTCGGCACAAATTCAAGAGATGTGATGCAACAGGATTTTGAAGTGTCGAATGAAAAAATAAAAATTCTATGAAAAAATTATTAATCATAATAACGCTGTTTTGTTTTTTAAAAACAGAAGCACAAAAATTTGAAGGCCTGGCACTAACGCCGCCCATGGGCTGGAATAGCTGGAATACTTTCCAAACAAAAATTGATGAAAAGTTAGTTAAGGAAACAGCAGATTTGATGGTTTCTTCGGGCATGAAAGATGCAGGCTACATTTATCTTGTTTTAGATGATGGCTGGATGGCGCATGAAAGAGATGCAAAAACCGGCAACCTTATTCCTGACCCGGAAAAATTTCCTTCAGGTATGAAAGCATTGGTAGAGTATGTGCACAGCAAAGGATTAAAATTTGGTTTATACAATTGTGCCGGCACAAAAACCTGCGGCGGTTACCTTGGTACAAGAGGATATGAATACCAGGATGCAAGATTTTATGCCTCACTTGATATTGATTATTTAAAATACGATTGGTGCAATACAGAAGGCATTACCGCAAAAGAAGCTTACGGCACCATGAGCAAAGCCTTAAAAACGGCTGGCAAGCCAATTGTTTTCAGCATTTGCGAATGGGGAGATAACAAGCCATGGGAATGGGCTGCACCTGTAGGGCAATTGTGGCGCACAACCGGAGACATTTCTCCTTGTTTTGATTGCGAAAATAAACATGATACCTGGTCATCCTGGGGCGTCATGAAAATTGTGGATATGCGAAAAGACATTCGTAAATATGCCGGACCAGGGCATTGGAATGATCCCGATATGCTGGAAGTAGGAAATGGAATGAGTGTAAATGAAGACCGTGCACATTTTTCTCTTTGGGCAATGATGGCCGCACCCTTGAATGCCGGCAATGATATCCGCAAAATGTCAGATGCCACAAAAGAAATTTTAACCAATAAAGAAATTATTGCAATAGATCAGGATGCAAGAGGCGTGCAGGGATATGCTACAACAATCGGTGATAGCCTCGAAGCCTGGATAAAGCCATTGGCGAATAATGAGGTGGCTGTTTGTTTTTTAAACCGTGCAAAAAAACTACAACAAATAAATTATGATTGGTCAAAAAATCCCATCATAGATTCTCTTTCAAACACCTCTATCAGTTTTAATAACAACATTTATTTTTTAAGAGACGCCTGGAAAAAAGCTGCTGCCGGAAATACGGGCAAGCCTTTTACTGCCACCATTCCGGGGCATGATGTTGTAGTCTTAAGATTATCAAAAACAAAATAGTTATTCGATGCTAAAACCTTTGAAACTTTTATTTATTTTATCTTTTCTTGCATCATTTTATTCCTGCAAAAAAACAGCTGAGCCAACGCCTACGCCGCCAGTAGTACCTCCGCCGGTAATAATTACACCAAAAGACCCGGCTATTGCGAATACCATTGGCTTTTTTTTGGATGACTGGAAAGCCAAATCTTTCACGGTTCCTACTGTTACAGCGGCAAGCGTGCCTACGGCAGCAGCAACAGTTACGGTTTCTATAAATACTGCAGATATTATTACAAAAATTCCGCAAGCTCTTTTTGGTAATAACGGAAATTCCTGGATGACGCAGATGATCACAGAACCTGCATTAATGAGCTATCTCACTAATTATCATTCACACATTATTCGTTTTCCGGGTGGTAGTATCAGTGATCTTTATTTTTGGAATAAACCCGCCAATACAGCACCTGCAGATGTGCCAGCAAATCTTTTAGACGAAAATGGGAACAATGCAACTGCAAATTATTGGTTTGGAAAAATTACGGATAGCTGGACAATATCTGTAGATAATTATTACAACATGTTGCAGCAAACCGGCAACCAGGGAATGATAACCGTTAATTACGGTTATGCCCGTTACGGCACTTCTGCAAATCCTGTTGCGGCAGCAGCGCATCTTGCAGCAGATTGGGTACGATATGATAATGGCCGTACAAAATACTGGGAAGTGGGTAATGAAAATTTTGGTTCCTGGGAAGCAGGTTACCGGATAAACACAGCCGCTAACGCAGATGGGCAGCCGCAGTTGATCAGTGGTAAGGTATACGGCGATCATTTTAAAATATTTGCAGACTCTATGCACAAAGCAGCACAGGAAATTGGTAAAACAATTTACGTAAGTGCTGTAATTATGGAGAAGGCGCCCGAATCATACATTGCAGCTAACCTGCAAACCTGGAATGCTGATGTAATGCAACATGCAGGTAGTGCGCCGGACTATTATTCTGTTCACAGTTATTTTACACCATATAACCAAAATTCAGATCCGGCTACTATTTTAAATTCTCCTGCTACGGAGGAAAGTACGATTATGAGTTATGTAAAAAGCAGCATTAGCAATGGCGGGCTTACACAAAAACCGGTAGCACTTACAGAGTATAATATTTTTGCAGAAGGGAGTGCCCAGGAAATCTCAAATATTAATGGCTTACATGTGGTAATGGTAATTGGAGAAGGGTTAAAAAATAAATTCGGGATGGCAGCTCGATGGGACTTGGCCAATGCATGGAATAATGGCAATGATATGGGACTTTTTAATATTGGCGATGAAACAGGTGTGCCTAAATGGAATGCCAGAGCACCGTATTATTACATGTATTATTTGCAAAAAACTATGGGTGATCGTTTTGTAAGTTCAACGGTTACGGGTAGTACAAATATTAAATCTTATGCCAGCACTTATTCTACCGGGCAAGTAGCTGTAACACTTATAAACACGAGTGCTACGGCATTAACTGTAGGTTGTAATTTTTTAAATTTTATTGCAGGCAATAATTTTTACTGGTACAGTTTAAATGGCGGTACAGATAATGGGAGCTTTTCAAAAAACGTTCTTGTAAATGGTGTGGGTTCCTCTGTTAATTCCGGTGGGCCATCCAATTATAATACTTTAAATGCTTTTAGTGCAAGTACTTCAGGTGGCGTGAGGGTTACAGTGCCGGGCTATGGCGCTGTAAATATTATGATTGATAAATAAATCTTTATTTAAGCTTTTAAAATTCGATAATGAAAAAAATATTTTTTGCTTTTGTATTTTTTGCTTTTTGTAACAACATATCAGCAAAAGACAGATCGAAATTTTATGCGCCTTCCAATTCTCTTTTTCAATACAATGGAAGAATTGATTTCAGCAATCCGGAAAGGCCAACCATGTGGGCATCTGCCACTGCAATAAATTTTTCTTTTAAAGGAAAAGAATGCAAAGCCATTATTACAGACGAAAAATTGTACGGTACCTCACATAATTACGTTGATATAATTGTTGATGGGAAATACAAGCATATACAATTAAAAGATAAAAAAAATGAGATTGTAATTGGTGAAAACCTCTCTGATAAAATTTACCACGTTACTATTTATAAAAGCAGCGAAGCCATAATTGGTTATATACAGTTTGAAGGAATTTATTGCAATAAATTAATAAAATCACAGGCGGAGCCGACAAGGAAAATAGAATTTTTCGGAGATTCTATTACCAGCGGTATGGGCGATGATACGACAAACATGGGCTGCCATAAAGGGCAATGGTATGATAATACAAATGCATACAAAACATATGGAGCAATTACCGCAAGAGCTTTGGATGCACAATACTATTTAACATCGGTAAGTGGTATTGGCTTAATGCATAGCTGCTGCGATATGGATGTAATAATGCCGCAGGTGTATGATAAAATAAGTTTAAGAGAAAATAAAATCCCCTGGGATTTTTCAAAGTATCAACCTGATGTAGTAAGTGTTTGTCTTAGCCAGAATGATGGGCTGCAGGACTCTGCAAAATTCTGTAGCGCTTATGTAAAATTTTTGGGAGAGTTGCGCATGCATTATCCAGGCGCAGTTATTTTTTGCCTTAGTAGTCCGATGGCAGATGCAGCATTATTTGCACAAACAAAAAAATATTTACCATCAGTTTTAAATGCAATTGGTGATAAAAATATTCATAGCTTTTTCTTTACCGGGCAATTTACAGCCGGCTGCGATAGTCATCCTTCCGGCTCACAGCATGCTGAGATTGCAAAGCAACTAACAGCTTACATTAAAGCAGTAATGAGGTGGTAACCGTAATGGTTAAATAAATATTCTTGTACCCGAAAAACTTTCTCTGAATTCTTTTGGTGTACAGTTTTTTTTCTTTTTAAAAACCCTGTTAAAATTGGATATGTTGTTAAATCCGCAGTGGTATGCTATTTCAGCTACAGATTGTGTAGTGTCTATCAGCATCCGGGAGGCATGGCCTAATCTTATTTGCGTTTGACTATCAATAAAGGTATTGCCGGTTCTTTGTTTAAAAAAACGACTGAAAGAAACCTCACTCATATTAGCAAGTTTGGCCACATCAGCTAAAGAGGTGTGTTTATCAAAATTTTTACCCATGTAGTCCAGCGTTTTTTCTATACGCCTGCTGTGATAATTCATTTGTTCATTTTGATTGCTATTAAAAGATGAATCAGAAAGTAATCGCATATTTCTTGAAGTGGAAAGATCATGCAGAATTGACATGAGCTCCAGCATGGAATCAAACCCATGCCTTTTATTTAAATTCAGAATCCTTGGCGCTAATTCTTCAGTAGTTTTTTGAGAAAATAAAATACCACGGGAAGATTTTTCCAGCATGGTCCTGATAAAATTTAATTGGTTCCTGTTTAGAAATTTTTCATCAAAAAGGTCTTTATGAAACTGTATGGTTGTTTCACTAATCTCTTTGCTTTTGCATTTATGTGTAAACCAGGCATGTTGTAAGTTGCTGCCAACAAGTACCAGCTCAATGTTATCAATTTCTTCTAAATGATCGCCTACTACTCTCTTGGCTCCTTTGGCATTACTTATAAAATTAAGTTCATATTCTTCATGGTAGTGAAGCGGAAAGTCAAACTCAGATTTTACTCGTGAGAAAAGCGTGAAACAATCACTTTGTGTTAATGGAGTTATTTCTTTTAAAAGAGAAGTACTCATTATAATGGCAGTTTAGTTAGATACTTATTTAACAATCAGGATATAAAAATATTATATTTTGTTTAAAAAAGTATCATTAAGTGTATTATGTATTGAAAGCCTTTACTGTATTGGGTCGTAGCCATTTTTTAGTGTACAAAATGATTCATAATGTTCAAAAAAGATAACTATAAGATAAAATAGTATTTGATAGGCTTTCAAATGAGTTCTAAATTCGGTTTCAAATTGATTGCTATATGACAAAAAAATCTTTTCTGAAAATGAAAATGCTGCTTGCATTTTTTCTTTTTCTTTTCCAATTCAGTTTTGCACAAAACCGAACAGTTTCCGGAACGGTTACTGATAGTAAGGGTGCAAAGCTCTCCGGCGCAACTGTTACACTAAAGAACAGTTCCATTGCCACTCAGACAAATGAAGAAGGTAGGTTTGTGCTTATCCTTCCGGAGAACAGCAAAACCCTGGAGGTTTCTTATGTAGGAATGATAGATCAGGAATTCCGCATTCCTTCTTCAGGAGCTGTAGATGCGTTAAAAGTTGTTTTAAGGCCAGGCAGTTCTGATCTGAATGCTGTTGTAGTAATTGGGTATGGTACCCAAAAACGGGGCGATGTAAATGGCGCCGTATCTTCCGTAACAGCGAAAGACCTGGTAGATATTCCTCAGCCTACGGTTGACCAGATGCTCCAGGGTAAAGTAGCAGGTGTTACTATTACCCAAAACTCAGGAGCTCCGGGAGCAGCAGTGTCTGTTCGTGTCCGTGGTATTACAGCATTTACAGGTACAGAACCGTTGTATGTAATAGATGGGGTTGCCGTAGATGGGAATGCACCAAGGCAGACTTCTTCTAATAATAAAAATCTGGGCGGACTTTCTCCAAGTGAGCAGGAAAGTACCCCAAGTGTATTGGCTAGTATTAACCCAACAGATATTGAGTCTATCGATGTATTAAAAGATGCATCTGCTACTGCTATTTATGGTAGTCGTGGCGCAAATGGTGTTGTAATTATTACTACCAAAAAGGGTAAGAACGGAACTGCGAAGATCAGCTACGATGGTTATTATGGCAACCAGGACCAGGCGAAGTTTTTGAAAGTGATGAACCTTCCTCAGTATGCAGATTTTGAAAATAAATTAGCAGACATTTTTGGCTTACCTCACCGCATAGAATTTGCAGATCCAGGTAAACTTGGCCCGGGCACTAACTGGCAAAAAGCTATTTTTAAAAATGCAAACCAGTTAAATAATACACTTTCTATCTCAGGTGCAAATGCAAAAACGGACTACTATGTTTCCGGTAGTTATTTTAAGCAGGATGGTACTGTATTAGGCTCTGATTTTAACCGTTATGCTTTTCATACTACTATCAATTCACAGGTAAAAGACTGGTTTAAAGTTGGTACAAGTATTTCTACCAATCAGAACAAAGCAAATATTGGCTTAGGTAATAGTTACGGTATTATCTACAATGCACTTTTGCAGGCACCAGATGCTGCGGTGTATAATGCAGATGGATCTTATGCAGGTCCTGCAGTAATAAACGGAACCATTCAGGGTGGCCGCAATCCTGTTCAGCAGGCATTAAGCATCACTAACTTTTTAACAAGAAGCAATATACAGGGAAGCTTTTATGGTGATATTAAATTCACCAAAGACCTGACATTGCATTCTGAAGTTGATGGAAACTTTGACTGGAGCCAGGCAAAAGTATTTAACCCTACTTATTCTTATGGTGCTACAGGTTCTCCTGCTGCTTATACAAATACACAGGCAGCGTTATTGGAAAATAACAATTTTGATACTTACTATAACTGGTTAGAACATCTGAATTACAATCACACGTTTGCAGGCAAACATCAGGTATCTGCGTTGGTTGGGCATGAAGTATGGGAATCTAACTACGGTGGTATTTCTGCATACACTGCAGGATTTACCGCAGGTAATACCATTCAAACATTGAATCTTGGTACCCAAACATCTAACAGGTTAGATGAGGGAAAAGGGAGTACTTCCATGGAGTCTTATTTAGCCCGTATTATTTATACCTACAATAATAAATACAGTATTACTGCAACTGATCGTAGAGATCAGTCTTCAAATTTTGCTCCAGGCCACCAGATTGGTTATTTCCCTGGTATAGCTGGTTCATGGAAAATTTCTCAGGAACCTTTTATGAATCAATTTGATAAAACGATCAGCAATCTTAAACTGAGAGCTGGTTACGGTACTACCGGTAACTCAAATACAAATGGCGGTTATAAATATGGATCTGCAATTAACCCGGTTGTTACAGGCTTAGGTACAGGATTTAGTTTTGCAAACTTTAATAATCCAGATCTTACCTGGGAAACTGCCATACAGCAAAACTTAGGTTTGGATTTTAGTTTACTGCACAATCGTATAGATGCTTCTTTTGATGTTTATAAAAAAACATCTAAAAACTTTCTTTTCCAACAACCTTTACCTTCCTTTTTAGGTGGTGGTACAGCTGAGTATTCCAATGCAGCAGTTATTCAATCACCATGGGTAAATGCAGGTGAAGTTCAAAACAAAGGATTTGAATTCAGCATTACAAGCCGCAATTTTGTAGAAAAGAATTTTACCTGGACAACCAATGTGATCTTCTCACATTATACCAATAAGGTTATATCTCTAAATGGTTTTCCGGCAATTATAGGTAATGTATCTACAGGTTTTGGTGTAGCGATTCCTGCAACTTATACCCAGGTTGGTGGGTCTATAGGTGAGTTTTATGGTTATAGAACAAAAGGAATTATCACCACTCCCGATCAATTAGCAAACCTGGCTATGAATCCACAAAATGTTACAGGTACAAATGAGCAGGTAAGCAGCGACAGAACGCTGGCCAATGCCATCTACTATGGTGATATTCTCTATGATGGAAATAGAGGTGGAGATACCGCTAACCAACAATATGCATTGGGTAGTCCAAACCCTGATTTTACTTACAGTATAACAAATAATTTTACTTACAAAGATTTTGATCTGTCAGTCTTTCTTACAGGTTCATACGGAGGTAAAATTTTGAATGCTGTTAATTTTCAAACCTTAGGTATGTATGGTTTGTATACCAATCAAAGAGCAGAAGCTGCAGATTTTTGGACGCCCGCTAATCCTAAATCAACTATTCCAGCACCTAGAGCAAGCTTTGGTAATAATAACCTGGTGATGTCTGACAGGTTTCTGGAAAACGCTTCTTATTTAAGAATACAGAATGTTCGCCTTGGATATACATTGCCTGTTAAATTATCAAACAGGCTTAAAATGAGCCGTTTGAAAGTTTATGTAAGCGGTCAGAATTTATATGTATTTACAAAATATACAGGGCTGGATCCTGAGATTGGATCATTGAATCAGAACCCTGTTTTACAAAATATAGATTACGGAAGATACCCGGTACCGAGGGTAATTACTTTTGGTTTGAATGCTGAATTTTAATTACTCAAATTTTAAAAGAAAAAAAATGAAAATAAAATATTTAATAACTGCCGGCGCTTTAATAGCGGTTGCATCTACAGGATGTAAGAAAGATTTTTTTAACCGTCCACCGGAGAATGCATCTACGGTTGGTACGTATTATAAAACAACAGACCAGGTACAATCAAGTACAAATATTTTGTATGCTGCACCATGGTTTGGTCTAAATGGAAAAGCATTTTTAGCCATTGGTGATCTGCAAAGTGGAAATGCTGTTTGTTATGCAGGTGCTGATGGGTCATTCGATGCCTTTCGTAATTTATCTCAAAATAGCGGTACCCAATCAGTGCAAAGTACCTGGAACTCTTTATTTACAGTTGTTGCACAGTCAAATGCTTTGTTAAACAACCTGCCAGGCGCAGTAGGTCCTGGTGTTTCTCCAGCTGTTGTAAACAATGCTTTGGGCGAAGCAAGATTGATGAGAGCGTCAGCCTATTTTTATTTAGTGCGTCTTTTTGGTGCTGTTCCAATCATTACTGATCCGGCTCCTTTTGTAGGAAGTTTTTCAACTGTTCCAAGAAACCCTGTTGCAGATGTATACAAATTCATAACAATGGATCTATTGTTTGCAGAAGCAAACTGTACAGCAGGTGTAGCCGGCACCGGGCATGCATCAAGCGGATCAGCTTCTGGTTTTTTAGCGAAGGTTTATTTATACCAACAGAAATATGATAGTGCAAAACTTGAGGCAGAAAAAGTTATTAATAGCGGCGAATTTGGATTGGTAGGCCTGGATGCGCCAGGATCATATACACAAATGTTTGAACTAGCGGGAAACAATTGTAAAGAATCAATGATCGCTTTGCAGTGGACATCTAATGGTGGTTATGGTTTTGGTAACCAGTTACAATCAGTAATTGCGCCTTTCAGTGACATTTCAGGTACTGGTGATGGTTATGCGGAGTTAGGCCCAAGCTGGGATCTGCAGGATGCATTTGCTGCTGCCGGTGATGTAGTAAGGAGAAAGGGTACTTTCATGCTGGGTGGAGATTTTTACCCGGAACTACATAAAAAAGATGGAGGTTACACAGTTAATAAATCTATTAATGCACAAGGAGTACACGCTGGTATGAAAAAATATGTGGTAGGTACGCCGGATGATAATAATGGTTTTAGTGCCTTTCAGGCAACATCTAATAATACTTATCAACTTCGTTTTGCCGATATGTATTTGATAGCCGCTGAAGCTATTATGGGTAAAGCTGCAGGCGTTCAGGCTGGTGCAGGTATTCCGTTTAGCACAGTTTCTACAGATGCATCTGCTTTGAGGTATTTAAATAAGATCCGTCAAAGAGCTGGCTTAACTGCAATAACCGGTAGCTTTACGTACCAACAATTGATGAATGAGCGCAGGCTCGAATTTGCAATTGAAGGTTGTTACTGGTATGATCTGCAGCGCCTGGATGGTTATCAGCCGACAGCGCTCGATACAAAAACTGCAACACATCCGATTGCCATAACTGTCATTGCTGCACAAAACAGGGGTAATTCAAATGGAGCAGGTACTGCACCGGATTATATCGATTATACACGTAACACTTTTTATGTTACACCAACCAATGCTAACTTTTTATTATCAATCCCGGCTATTGAAACAAGTGCAGATCCTGTATTGTTAGATCCACCGGTACCATATATTTTTTAAAACTATATTATTATGTATAAGAAATTTTTTAAATCGAAAGACATTTACTGGATGTTAGGAATAGCGATATGTTTCGTTTTCTTTTCCTGTAAAAAATATGATAGCATTGGATTCACACCGGGTCAGGGTGCGCCTGCTATTACTTCGGTTCATACTTTAAGTAAGACCGATACCACAGTTTCATACGATACTGTATATACTTATGATGCCGGAGGCAATGTTACAAAAACACTTAGGCAAAAATCTACACGGGTAAATCCATTTGACTCTGCTACATCTGCCGGCTATCTTGGAAATCTGTATGTGATACAAGGCTCCAATCTTGGTTCAGCAACTGCAATCACTTTCAATGGTTATCCTGCGTATTTTAATCGTGCTTTAATAACTGACGGATCTATCATTGTACAGGTGCCAACAAAAACACCTTTTTTTGGCGCAAAGGCTACTGACAGTCTTGTAGTAACAACGCTCTATGGTAAGGCCTATTATAAGTTTTCTATCATTGCACCACCGCCTACTATTGCAGCTTATTCCAATTATAATTTTTATTCAGGCTCACAGATCACTTTAACAGGTGTTGGTTTTTCTTCAGTAACTTCTGCAACGTTAGCCGGAACCGTTAGTGGTACAGCTACACCAACTATTGTAAGCCAAAATGATTCAGTATTGGTATTGCAATTTCCTTCCACTACTATTACACGTGGAAATTTAGTTTTAAATTATTCAGCAAATGGTGCACCAGCCATGGCCCTGGGTACACAGGAGCTTATAGACTTAGACAATGCTTACCAGATATTCACTGATGATTTTCAGAATAGTTGGGGCGACGGATCATGGGCTTCACCATCAGGAAAATCTACTGCGGCATCCAAAACAGGGAATGCATCTTTTATAGCAAGCTACGCCGCAGGGCAATGGAAAGTAGAAGGTATGTCGAACTGGTATCCAAGTCTTCCTTATGATGCAGGTTATAAGTACCTTGCTTTTTGGGTAAAAGGCGGTACGGTGAGTCATACACTCAATATTCAAACAAACAGTTCATCTTTTGGGTACGGCCAGAATGACGGTAATCCGATCATTGTACCACCCACTGTATGGACATATTTTAAAATTCCACTTAGCACACTTAGTTTTTGGAATTCGACTTCAACATTACAGCAGCTTGGTTTCTTCCTGAAAGGACAAGGCGGTGACGTAGATGAAACTTATTATTTTGATGATGTAATTCTGGTAAAATAAATTTATTAAAATAAGAGATGCGGTAACTGTAAAATGTCAGCTTTGGGATCCTCCGGGATAAATCTATCCAAAGCTGACATTCTTATTTAAAGAAAATAAAATCATTGGTTGTTAAAATTTTAGAGCCGCATTCAATTGTTTCACTTTCTTCAAATCAATTATTTAGTACTATAAATTTTTTTACAATTTTTTACAAAATTTTATTTCTTTTTTAAAAGACGCATTTTTTTAAGATCAAATAATTATTAGTATGTCCAGGTTTTTTATCGCTTACTTATTTTTACTTTTTTACTCACAAACAGCTTTTTCTCAGCATAGCAAATTTGTATCTGTAAAGAGCACAAAGTTTTACAATAATGAAAAACCGTATTTATATATTGGCGCAAACTATTGGTACGGCGGCCTGCTTGGCCTCACGGCAGATGGTAAAATTCGACTGAAAAAGGAACTGGATTTTTTAAACAAACACGGTGTAAACAACCTTAGGGTGATGGCAGTAGTAGAAGGCGAAGGAAATATAAATGGAGTAGGTAGAGTGCAGCCCGCTTTTCAGCCACAAAAAGGTATTTACAAAAATGAAATACTTGTTGGACTGGATTACGTTCTATCGGAAATGGGTAAACGCAAAATGAAAGCAGTTATTTACCTCTCCAATACCTGGGAATGGACCGGAGGTTTTATGCAATATCTCAACTGGAATGGTTTGATACCAGACAGTATACTGCGCCGCAAACTTACCTGGGATGAACAAAGAGATTATACCAGTAAATTTTACTCCTGCAAAGAATGCATAGAAGAAGAAAGAACAATTGTAAAAAAAATTGTAGGTCGCACAAATAGCATTACTCATAAAAAATATTCAGAAGACCCAACAATAATGAGCTGGGAACTTGCGAATGAACCAAGACCCATGCGCCCTGCCTCTATTCCGGCTTTTGATAAATGGATCGCTTCCAATGCAGCACTCATCAAAAGCCTGGATAAAAATCATTTGGTAACTACAGGTGCAGAAGGTGATATTGGCACAGAAAACATGGAAACCTTTTCTGCCATGCACCAACAGAAAAATATTGATTATGCTACCATTCATATCTGGCCAAAAAACTGGAGCTGGTTTAAAGATACCAGCGTTGCAAAAAGCATGGATACTATTATTACAAACACTACTGATTATATTAAACGACATGTGGCGGTAATGCAAAAAATAAATAAGCCACTGGTAATAGAGGAGTTTGGATTACCCCGTGATGAACAATCTTTTTATGTAAATACAACAACAAATAGTAGGGATCGGTTTTACACAAAAATATTTTCGGAGTTTTTAGAAAGCGCACATACAAACGGAATAATAGATGGTGTAAACTTCTGGGGATTTGGTGGTATCGGGCGCCCGTCGCATGAACAATTATTATGGGTGAAGGGAGAAGATATGCTTGCAGATCCACCAATGGAAGAGCAAGGCCTTAATACAGTTTTTGACACAGATAAAAGCACCTGGAATATTATTGATGCTTATATAAAAAAATTAAAGTAAAATGAATTTTAATTTCACAAAGGTTGTTATTGGAGCGATTATTTTTTCAAGTTGTGCTGTGCCATCACATGCCCAGGAGCCTCTTCTGCCAGCAGATAAAAATGCAGCCAAAGAAACCGTTGCATTGTACAGAAACCTGGTAAAGCTTAAAGATAAAGGTTACATGTTTGGTCACCAGGATGATCTTTCTTATGGTGTAAAATGGAATTATGAAACTGGTCGTAGCGATGTGAAGGATGTTACAGACGATTATCCTGCTGTTTATGGCTGGGACCTTGGCGGACTGGAATTAAAAAGTGAAACAAATATTGATGGCGTTCCTTTTAAAAAAATGCGCCAGTATATTAAAGAGAGTTATGCAAAAGGCGGTGTTATTACTTTGAGTTGGCATTTCAGAAGCCCGCTTGGCGCAGAAAAAGGTGCATGGGATACAACTCATGGAACTGTAACTTCTATATTGCCTGGTGGGCAAAACAATGAACTGTTTAATAGCTGGCTTGATGAAGCTGCAAAATTTATCAGCACTTTAAAAGGGCCGAATGGTGAGTTGATACCTTTACTGTATCGTCCTTTCCATGAGTTTACCGGTAACTGGTTCTGGTGGTGTAAAAATGCCTGCACTCCTTTTGAATTTAAATCTATTTATCGGTATGTTGTTTATTACTTGCAGCAGGAGAAGAAGCTGCACAACATTTTATTTGTTTACAATACCTCTGATAATTTTAATACGAAAGAAGAATTTTTAGATCGCTACCCTGGTGATGATGTAGTAGATGTTTTGAGCTACGATAGCTATCAATTTGGCGATCCGGCAACCAACGATGATTTTGTAAATCATAATAATAAGTTACTAAAGTTGATTGGAGAAATTGGTGCAGAAAAAAATAAATTAACTGCGCTTGCAGAAACAGGTTATGAAGCAATTCCTTTTAAAGACTGGTGGACACATACTTTAGAAAGAGCAATTGGTGACAGTAAAATTTCTTATGTATTGGTTTGGCGAAATAATTACGGAATAAATAAGTATTTAACGCCACCACGCCTGCACTATTATGCGCCATTCAAAGGCCAGGTATCTGCTGCTGATTTTATTAAATTTTACGATCTGGATAAAACGCTTTTTCAAAAAGATGTTACTAAAGAAAATTTATACAAGTAATTCTAAAAATAATTCTTCAGAAGATAACGGTATATGAATTTAACCTGGATAGATATTTCAATCATCATTTTGTACCTGTTGACTATGGTATTAATGGGGCTATATTTTCGTAAAAAGGCCAGCCGCAATAAAGACAGCTACCTGATGGGTGGAAAATCTTTGCCATGGTATATGCTTGGCCTTAGCGATGCAAGTGATATGTTTGACATTAGCGGTACCATGTGGATGGTAGCTTTATGTTTTGTGTATGGTTTTAAAAGCATCTGGATCCCATGGCTGTGGCCGGTTTTTAACCAGGTATTTATGATGATGTTCCTGAGCAAGTGGCTTCGTCGCAGCAATGCAAATACCGGTGCAGAATGGCTTCAGACAAGGTTTGGTACTATTGGTAAAGGTGTAAAAGGTTCTCACCTTGTTATCATTGCGTTTGCACTTATCAGTTGCCTTGGATTTTTAGCATATGGCTTTGTGGGTTTGGGAAAATTCATGGAAATATTTATTCCCTGGGATATTGTAAAAGGATATGTACCTTTTAATGTATCGCCGGAGTTTGTTCCGCATTTTTATGGCATTGTGTTTACATTATTTGCAATGTTTTATTCCATATTGGGCGGGTTGCATAGTATTGTATTAGGCGATGTAATTAAATATATCATTATGACGGTGGGGTGTATAGCTGTTGCAATCATTGCGATGTCTCACCTGCACGGACACACGCTTTTGGTACCTAAAGGTTGGTATGATCCATTCTTCAGTTGGAAGTTGAATTTAGACTGGAGTAAAATTGCGGCGGATGCCAATAAAAAAATTGCAGATGATGGCTTTAGTATGTTTGGGTTATTTTTTATGATGATGCTATTTAAAGGTGTATTTGCATCTTTGGCTGGGCCGGCACCAAACTATGACATGCAGAAAGTGTTGAGTACACGAAGCCCAAAAGAAGCCAGTAAAATGACAGGGTTTGTAAGTATTATTTTATTACCGATCCGGTATTCATTAATAACCGGCCTTACAGTTTTGGCTTTATTATACTACAATCAATTGTATTTAAAAGGGCCTGATGGTGTTACTGATTTTGAAAGAATTTTACCGGCGACCATAAATAATTTTTTACCGGTGGGTGTTTTAGGAATAGTGCTCACGGGTTTATTAGGTGCATTTATGGGTACTTTCAGCGGAACGCTCAATGCAGCACAGGCATATATTACAAACGATATTTATCTTAAATATATTAACCCGGGCGCACCCACGAAAAAAATAATCTACATGAATTACATCGTTGGTGTAATTGTGGTAGTACTGGGTGTACTGCTTGGTTTTTTAGCAAAAAATGTAAATGATATTCTTCAATGGATCGTTGGAGGTTTATATGGAGGCTATGTTGCGGCCAATTGCCTAAAATGGTATTGGTGGCGCTTTAATGCAAATGGTTTTTTCTGGGGGATGATGGTGGGGATAATTGCAGCATTGGTGATGCCTTATGTAACTACGGGTCTGCCATTGTACTGGTGGCCACTGCTTTTTGTTTTGTCATTGGCAGGCTGTATCATTGGCACATACGCTGCCCCGCCAACAGATAGAGTAGTATTAAAATCTTTTTACAAAACAGTACGTCCCTGGGGCTTTTGGAAGCCCATACACGATATGGTAATTACTGAAGATCCTTCTTTTGTGGGCAATAAAAATTTTAAGCTTGATATGTTCAATGTAGTAATCGGCATTATCGGGCAATTATGTTTTACACTTTTACCAATGTATTTAATAATGGGCATTCAAACCCCATTATGGATTACGATCGCAATGATTGTAGTGATAGTAATTATTTTGAGAAAAACCTGGTGGCAAAAATTAGAGAATTAAACATGTCTGAAAATGAAAAATGAATTTGAGAAACGGCTGCGGAAACTACGGGATGATCACGAGCATCTTGTTGAGCTTACAAACAGGCCCGACCTCGACAGTAATGGTATCTACACCCGCTATGTAAATCCGGTGCTCACGGCCCGCCATGCGCCTGTATTCTGGCGATATGACATTGACCAGGTATCGAATCCGTTTTTGATGGAGCGGTTTTCTGTAAACGCTGTTTTAAATGCAGGCGCAATAAAATTAAATAGGAAATATTATTTAATTGCAAGAGTAGAAGCAGGGAATAGGAAATCTTTTTTTGCGGTAGCAGAAAGTGATAATGGTATTGATAATTTTAAATTCTGGGATTACCCTGTGCAGATGCCGGAAACGGAAAATGCCGATACCAATATATATGATATGCGGCTTGTGCAGCATGAAGATGGCTGGATATATGGTTTATTCTGCACAGAACGCAGAGATCCTTCAGCACCTGAAGGTGATCAATCATCAGCTGTAGCACAATGTGGAATTGCACGTACAAAAGATCTGAGGAAATGGGAACGGCTCGCAGATCTTAAAACGCCTTCGCCACAGCAACGCAATGTTGTATTACACCCTGAATTTATTGATAATAAGTATGCATTTTATACAAGGCCCCAGGATAGTTTTATTGAAGCCGGGAAAGGTGGCGGCATTGCACTTGGCCTCAGTAGTTCTATAGAAAATGCAATTGTATCCGAAGAAATAGTGATAGATCGTAAAGTATATCATACCGTTTTTGAATTAAAAAATGGGGCAGGACCGGCACCGATAAAAACTGAACAGGGCTGGTTGCATTTAGCACATGGTGTACGAAATACTGCAGCAGGCCTGCGTTACGTATTGTATATGTTTATGACAGATATCCATGACATCACGAAAGTTACACACAAGCCTTCGGGTTATTTTATGGCGCCGGAAGGCGAAGAAAGAGTGGGCGATGTATCAAATGTATTATTCAGCAATGGCTGGATAACGGATGATGATGGTACAGTGTATATTTATTATGCGTCATCTGATACAAGAATGCATGTGGCAAAATCGAGCATAGCACAACTGTTGGATTATGTAATGAATACGCCTCCAGATGGCTTTACTTCTGCTACTACTGTAGATACACTGACTAGCATTATTGAAAAAAACCTCAATAGCGAACAAGGAATATTAAAAGAAAAACCAGGAAAAATTTTACGAAGTGTCCCCCAAAAAGATCATGTCATATCATGATGGAGGAAGCCATAATAAATTTCAGAAAGGAACTGGAGCAAGAGTTGCAGCGCATACTTTCTTATTGGATAGAAAATGTACAGGATAAAACGCATGGTGGTTTTTATGGTAAAATAGATCATAACAACACTGTATTTGAAAACGCACCAAAAGGCTCAGTGCTTAATAGCCGCATACTTTGGGCATTTTCTGCTGCTTATAATTTTACTAAAAAACCAGTCTATAAAACTATTGCTGAAAGAGCTTTTGATTATATTTTAAAATATTTTATTGATGAAGAATTTGGGGGCGTTTACTGGACGGTAAAGTTTGACGGCACACCAGATGACACAAAGAAGCAAACCTATGCACTTGCTTTTACTATTTATGGCTTAAGCGAATATTATAAATGTTCCCGCAACGAAGGAGCTAAAACAGTTGCGATAAAATTGTACAATACTATTTTACAAAATACGTATGATGAAAAATGGGGCGGCTATTTTGAAGCATTTGCAAGAGATTGGAGTGACTTAGAAGATCTGCGACTGAGTGCAAAAGATGCGAATGAAAAAAAATCGATGAATACGCATTTGCATGTGATAGAGGCATTTGCAAATCTGTATTTAATTTGGCCGGATGCTGATCTTAAGATCAAGATTGAAGATTTACTGCATTTATTTAAAGAACATATCATCAATAAAAAAAATAATCACCTCATTTTATTTTTTGAAGAAGACTGGACAGTAAAATCTGATATGATTTCATACGGTCACGATATAGAAGCAGCATGGCTTTTGCAGGAAGCGGCAGAAATTATTAAAGAGGAAAAATCAGTAGAAGAATTTAAACAACTTGCCGTATCAATGACAGATGCAGCAACAGAAGGCCTTGATAAAGATGGCGGCTTATGGTACGAATATGAATCGGAAACAGCCCACCTGATAAAAGAAAAACATAGCTGGCCACAGGCCGAAGCAATGGTTGGCTTTTTTAATGTCTGGCAAATTTCAAAAGAAGAAAAATATTTACAATATGCTTTAAACAACTGGGCGTTTACTGAAAAAAATATTACAGATAAAAGAGGCGGCGAATGGGTGTGGGGCGTAAATGAGGATTATTCTGTAATGCTGCAGGAAGATAAAGCAGGTATTTGGAAATGCCCTTATCACAATAGTAGGGGTTGTATAGAAATTATAAAAAGGATTGATCAATATTTACACCAGAATAAATGAAAAAATATTTTTTAGTTTTATGTTTATCGGCTGTATGTTGCCCACTTTTCGCCCAGCAACATATTTATAATATTGTGGATTATGGAGCTGTAAATGATGGAAAAGCAATTTCAACAAAATTTATACAAAAGGCAATTGATGAATGTAACGCTAATGGCGGCGGAGAAGTTTTGATTCCGACCGGTATATTTATTGTTGGGACTGTTTACCTGAAAAGCAATGTAGAGCTTCATTTGCAAAAAGCTGCAATATTACGTGGCAGCAGTAACCTGAACGATTATGAAGTGCATGTTCCGGAGAAACCTTACAATACTATTCATAAAGGGATGTTGTTTGCACAGGATGCAGAAAATATTACTATCTCTGGTGAAGGTCAGATAGATGGAAACGGTGATGTATATTTTGACCTGGATGCTGCAAAAAAAATTAATAGCACAGAAACAAGATTTACCAGGCAAAAAGATAATTTCCGGAAAGTGGAAAGAGGCATTGGCGATGGTCCTGTACTGCCGAAAGACCGGCCTTACCAAATGTTTGTTTTTAGTAATTGCAAACGGGTAACTGTGAAAGATATTTTTATTACCAAAGCGCCTTTCTGGTGTATGCACTTTGCAGATTGTGATGCTGTAAATGTAACCGGAATACGACTTTGGAATAATCTGCTGGCACCTAATGCCGATGGAATTGATATAACCAGTTGCACAAATGTAACGATCAGCAACTGCGATATCCGCACCGGTGATGACGCTATTGCAATTGTAGGATATGATCATCATTTTGAAATACCCGGCTATAAAAAACTTCGGCATATCTCAGAAAATATTGTGGTAACCAATTGCAACCTGCAGTCTTATTCCAGCGGAATACGCATTGGCTTTTTAGATCAGAATACGGTAAGAAATGTGCATGTCACTAACTGCAACATCACAAATTCTACCCGGGGTATTGGCATTTTCTTAAGGGACGAAGGCAGCCTGGAAAATATAAGCTTCAGTAATATTTCTATTGAAACAAAACTACGCACCGGCAACTGGTGGGGCAATGGCGAACCGATACATATTTCTGCAGTACGTGGAAATGAAGGCGTAAAAATGGGTACGATAAAGAATGTACAGTTTAGTAATATTATCTGTAAAGGAGAAAATGGAATGCTTGTTTACGGCAGCAAAGAAAGCGTGATTGATGGCTTATCGTTTGACCATATTGTTTTCGATTTAGATGACAGTCCATTAAATAACGTTGCAGGTGGCAATGTGGATCTTCGTGGTTGCATTGGCGATAGCATAGCACTTTTTGCAAGAGAGATTCCTGGTTTGCTAATACATTACGCAAAAGACATCAGCGTAAATAATTTTAAATTAAACTGGATAAATACTCAGCAAAAATATTTTACGCATGGTATTGAAGCGGACCATTTCAGTAATTTAAAAATAAATGATTTTGAAGGCGCCGCATCACCAACAAATAAAAAGGCTTACCGGATTTATGCTGCCAACGGCACGTACTTTTATTCTGATAATAAAAAAGACATACTATTGAAAAATGTTAATTGATCTTTTTATTCAGCTGCATTAACAGCCTCAATCAAATCCCACAGGTTGCCATACACGTCTTTAAACACTGCTACAATACCATAAGGCTCTTGTGTAGGAAGTCGTACAAATTCAATTCCTTTGCTGCTCATTTCTTTGTAATCTCTTTGCAGATCATCAGTATGTAAAAATAAAAAAACTCGTCCACCTGTTTGATTGCCAACCCGGCTTAACTGCTCATCATTAGCAGCTTTCGCCAATAGCAATCTGCAGCCATTATCATTGCCCGACGGAGAAACAACAACCCATCTTTTTGTTTCACTCAGCACAGTATCTTCCAGTAAAATAAAATTTAATTTCTGCGTATAAAATGCAATTGCTTCATCATAGTCCTGTACTACCAAAGCAATTTGTACAAGTTGTTGTTTCATTTTTTAAATTTATAAAATAAAAAAACCACGAAATGCATTTTAAATTTCTGCATTCGTGGTAATATTTTTTAAGAATAACCTGTGGTTTAATTATTCAGCATCAGCGGCATTACCAGCATCAATAATTCTTCGCCTTCTTCCTGCTCTGTTGGTTTTATTATACCGGCTTTTGTGGCTGTACTTAATTCCATATTTATTTCATCGGTATCAGCGCCATTCAGCATTTCAATTAAAAATTTTGCATTAAAAGCAATCTGCAAATCTTCCCCATCATACTGGCAGGACATGCGCTCATTTCCTTCAAAACTAAAGTCTACATCCTGAGATGCAAGCTGCAACTCACTTCCGCTAATGGTTAGTGCAACCTGGTTAGTGCTTTTATTACTAAACACACTTACTCTTCTTAAAGCGCTTTGAAAATCTCCACGGCCAATCGTCATTTTGTATGGATTGTCAACTGGTATTACCACTTTATAATCCGGAAAGCGTGCATCGATCAGACGACACACCAATTCAGTACCACCATGTTTTACAAACAAATGATTGCTGTTGTAAGAAATAGTAAGTTCATCCGAATTGTCAGGCAATGCACTTTTCAAGAGGTTCAATGGTTTTTTTGGAACAATGAAAGTATCTTTTTGCGGACAGCTAACATCAGTACGTGTATATTTTACCAGGCGATGTGCATCTGTAGCTACAAAGCTGATCCCTTTTTTATCTAGCTCAAAAAATACGCCTGTCATTGCAGGGCGAAGATCGTCACTGCTTACTGCAAAAATTGTTTTGTTGATGGCAGTCACCAAAGACGAAGAAATCATTGTAAAATTATTGGCATCATCAGCAGCAGGCTCTTTCGGAAAGTTATCCGGATTTTCGCCCATTACTTTATACTTACCATTGTCGCTGGTAATTTCTACAGCAAAGTTTTTATCAATATTAAATGTGAGCGGTTGCTCAGCAATATTTTTTAAAGAGTCCAATAAAATTTTTGCCGGTATGCAAACTTTGCCATTATCTTTCGCTTCAATATCCATGTGAACTTTCATCACAGTTTCCAGGTCGGTAGCTACTACGGTAAGTTTATTTTTTTCTATTTCAAATAAAAAGTCTTCCAGTATAGGCAAAACCGTATTGGCATTTATCACACCACTAATTTGTTGCAGTTGTTTCAGCAGCGCTGAAGAAGAAACTATAAACTTCATATTGATTGTTTAATAAGCATCAAAGATAAAATAATGAATGTATCAAGCCAAGATATATATTTTGAAGGGAATACCGCTGAAATTGCCATTAAATCATTGCTTTGTACCACTTATTTTTGCAAAATGCAAAAGCTGAATATTGGTGTGGAAGAAGCTTTTAGGAAAATAAAGCATTACTGTGCCTACCAGGAACGTAACCATCGGGAAACAAAAGAAAAGTTATACAGTTTTGGCTTGTATAAACATGAAGTGGAACAGCTGCTATCGCAACTGGTGGAAGAAAATTACCTGAATGAAGAAAGGTTTGTAATTGCCTATGCCGGGGGCCACTTCCGGATGAAGCAATGGGGCCGATCTAAAATAAAATATGAGCTTAAGCAAAAAGGCATCAGCGATTATCTAATAAAAAAAGCATTGAAATCTATTGACGAAGATGAATATGAAAAGACTTTTCAAAAGCTTGCGCAGGCAAAATTAAAGACGGTAAAGGCAGAGAAGAATATTTTTATCAAAAAGAAAAAAGTTCAGCAATATCTAATTCAAAAGGGGTTTGAGTATGATATTGTTAGTGCTTTTGTAAATAATATCTGACACCTTTTTTACATTATTTCACATTCATCCGCACAATAAGTACACGCTTCTGCACATTCCTTGCAATGTTCGTTTTGATGGTTCTTACATTCTTCCGCACAGGCATCGCACATTTTTGCACAGAGGCTGCATATCTCCTTTACTTTATCACTTCCTAAACTCATCATTTGTGCTGCTGCATAGCAAATGGCTGCACATTCCATTGTAAGCTGAATGCATTTTGCCATCATTTTTACATCTTCTTCTTTTGTGCAGGATGAAGCACAATGGTCGCAGATTGCGGCACATTTGAGACAGGCCTCTGTACATAATTTATATTGATGATATCCTTTCATAATAAATAATTTTAAATAACAGCTCCAAAATTCATTCCATACATCTAAAATCAAAAGTTAACAGCAGTATCTTTGCAACATGTCAGACGATCTGGAAATTTTTAGCGGAACAAAACAGGAACAGTATGAGCATTTAATACCACAAATAAAAGCGTTGCTGGAGGGCGAACCTGATTTGATTGCAAATATGGCAAATGCAGCAGCAGCATTGAAAGAACAATTCAACTGGCTGTGGATCGGATTTTATTTAGTAAAAAAAGAAGAGTTGGTTTTAGGCCCATTCCAGGGTCCGGTAGCCTGCACAAGAATAAAAAAAGGAAGAGGCGTTTGCGGCACAGCATGGGCAAATGAAAAAACATTAATTGTAGAAGATGTAGAAAATTTTCCGGGGCATATTGCATGTAATAGCGGCTCCAGGTCTGAAATAGTTATTCCGCTTTTTAAAAACAATGAAGTGTTTGCTGTGTTTGATGCAGACAGTACATTGCTGAATGATTTTGATGAAACGGATAAAAAATTTCTGCAGGAAATTATTTTATTGGTCAAAGGGGAGTAGTGAAATTAGTCAATGGTCAAATGTCAATGAGTAAACCATAATGACCTAATGACATTTGACTAATGTCTTATTTAGTATCCTTCCAACGCCACAAATACCTACAGGCGTAAGTTCTGAAAGGACGCCACTTTTCAGAGATCAGTATCATTTTTTGTTTCATTGCTTTTTTATCCGCTGCATCCAGTTTATAAATTTTTGTCATCGCTTGCTGTATGCCCAGGTCGTCTACTGCAAACACATCTTCACGGCCTAGTGTAAACATTAATATCATTTCTACCGTCCACCTGCCAATGCCTTTTATCTGCGTTAAAAACTCAATCAATTCTTCATCCTCCATCTTGTGCAATTTTGCATCTGTAATTTTATTTTCTATAAAAAAATTACAAACGTTTATTACATAATTGGCTTTGGCATTAGATAATCCAATACTGCGGAGCGTTTCAAACTCAAGTGCTAAAATGTCTTTCGGCGAAGGGTTTTTCTTTTTAAATAATTTTAAAAATCTGCCATAAATAACATCTGCAACTTTTGTACTTAATTGCTGGCTGATGATGGAAGAACAAAGATGCAGGTGAACATTATTTCTTTTCACTAATTGATACTCTTCCTGTGCTGCAAAAACTTTTTGCAGCTTTTTGTCTTTACTGAGATGTAGGCGATGGCTCATATATCAAATGTAAAAAATGAAAATTGTAAAAAATGAAATTCTTATTTGGGACGAACAAAGAAACAGCATTACTCAACATTCTTGTGTCACTCACTTGTACAGTTGCAGCCAAAAGCAGCTTTTATCTAAGCGTTTCCGGAAATAGAGGAGCCCTAACCACTGCTTAATTATTAACCGATGCTGACCGCCATTCTACTTTACTCCATTAACTACAAAAAGAATATTTTTGCAGTTAAATTATTCATTTGAGCGCCACCGTATTTTTAATAACACCGCCATTTACACAGTTAAATACGCCCTACCCGGCCACGGCATACATCAAAGGTTTTTTAAATACAAAAAATATAAGCGCCTTCCAGGCAGATCTTGGTATTGAAGTAACGCTGAAATTATTTTCAAAAGAAGGTTTGCAAAATCTATTTGAAAAAATAAAAAATAATCCTAAAACGTTTTCTGAAAATGCTGCAAGAATAATTGCATTAAAAGAAAATTATATTCACAGCGTCGATAGTGTTATCTCTTTTCTGCAGGGCAAAAATCCAACGCTGGCACATTTAATTTGTAAAAGAGATTTTTTACCGGAAGCAAGTCGTTTTGCACAATTAGATGATCTGACATGGGCGTTTGGCAGTATGGGCGTGCAGGATAATGCGAAGCATCTTGCTACCATGTTTTTAGAAGATATTTCTGATCTTATTATGGAATGTGTAGATGAAGATTTTGGCTTTAGCCGCTATGCGGAAAGGCTTGGCAGAAGTGCCAACAGCTTTGATGAGTTGTATGAAAAACTGCAGCAACCATTTACTTATATTGATAAAATTTTGCTAAAGGTTTTGGAGGAGCACATGAAAATTGTGCAGCCGAAGATGGTTGCATTGTCTGTACCATTTCCGGGAAATCTGTACACATCACTCCGCTGCGGACAATGGATAAAGAAAAATTACCCTACCGTTAAAGTGGCCATGGGCGGCGGTTTTGCCAATACAGAATTACGCTCTTTAAGCGATGCCAGGGTATTTGAATTTTATGATTTTATTACATTAGATGATGGCGAAGCACCGGTAGAGAATCTGGTAGGATTTATTGAAGGAATAAAACCGATGGAAGATCTAAAGCGGACTTTTTTACTGGAAGATGGAAAGGTTGTTTATAAAAATAATAAATTAGTTACAGATTATAAACAGGGCCAGGTTGGCACGCCGGATTACAGTGATCTTTTATTGGATAAATATATTTCAGCAATTGAAGTGGTGAACCCGATGCACCGGATGTGGAGCGATGGCCGCTGGAATAAACTAACGATGGCGCATGGTTGCTATTGGGGCAAATGTACTTTCTGCGATATTTCGCTGGATTATATAAAATTGTATGAACCTATTACTGCTGGCTTGCTTTGCGACCGCATGGAAGAAATTATTAAACAAACCGGTGAAAATGGTTTTCACTTTGTAGATGAGGCTGCGCCTCCGGCATTAATGCGTGCCATGGCACTCGAAATTTTGCGACGCAAAATAACGGTAAGCTGGTGGGCAAATATTCGTTTTGAAAAAAGCTTTACAAAAGATCTTTGCCTGTTGTTAAAAGCATCCGGTTGTATTGCAGTTTCTGGCGGACTCGAAGTAGCTTCAGACCGTTTATTAAAACTGATTGATAAAGGTATAACGGTTGCACAGGTGGCAAAAGTAAATCAGCATTTTACTGAAGCCGGCATAATGGTGCATGCGTATTTGATGTATGGTTTTCCTACACAAACTGCACAAGAAACAATCGATTCGCTGGAGATGGTGCGGCAGTTATTTAAAACCGGTGTGTTGCAATCTGCCTTCTGGCACCAGTTTGCAATGACTGCGCATAGTCCGGTTGGCATGAATCCCGAAAAATATTCAGTAGTAAAACAGACGGAGGAAATCGGCACATTCGCAAACAATGATATTGTACATCTTGATCCTACCGGCGCAGATCATGAGAGCTTTAGCTTTGGTTTAAAAAAATCTTTGTTGAATTATATGCACAACATATGCCTGGATGATCCGCTGCAGAAATGGTTCGACTTTAAAATACCAAAAACAAAAGTCCCAGCAGATTATATTGAAAAGGTTTTGAATGAATCTGAAGAAAACTCCTCTAAGCCAAATACAAAAATTGTTTGGCTTGGAAATAGGCCTTCGGTTGAATATTTTACACAATCAAAAAAAGGAATGCAGCGTGAAATGGCAACGCTTTCTTTTACCGGTAAAAAAAGTATGCAGCAAATACAGCTATTAAAAGCGGATGCAGATTGGCTGATTGAAATGCTTCCAAAATTTTCTGTAGATAATTTAAAAATATTTTCTTTACAGGAGATAAAAGAAAATTATGGGGCCGCAGGCCTGGAAGATTTTGAATTGTTTTTTGATAATAAGCCAATGAACACAATGAATAAGTCCGGGTTGCTAAGGTTGTAAAAAATATAAGAAACATCAATTTTAAAAATGAAAACAGCATCATATCCTAAAGCTTATTTATACAAAAGGATAGTGCAAGCCAAACTTTTTATTGATAACAATTACGCAGATAAAATTGATGTTGATAATATATCTGACGAAGCCTTTTTCTCAAAATTTCATTTCATTAGAATATTTAAAAAAATTTATGGTAAAACACCGCATCAATACCTTAGGTATGTACGCATAGAAAAAGCTGCGTTATTGCTGCAGACACAGGAATCTATTGCTGAAGTTTGTTATGCTGTCGGCTTTGAAAGCGTAAGTTCTTTCACTTCTCTTTTTAAACGCATGATTGGATTAACCCCTTCTGTATATCTTCAACAGCATCAGCATAAGAAAATGCAAATAAAAATAATGCCGCAGAAATATGTTCCTGGATGTTTTGCTAATAAAATGGTTAAGTAAGAAATAGCAATTTTGAAGAAGAGTAATTCTTAAATAAAACTGAAATTTGAGAATTACATTTATAATTTAAAAACAATAAAATGATACAGAAACTAAGTCACATGTGTGTGTATGTGTTAAACCAGGAAAGTGCTTATGATTTTTATGTAAATAAACTAGGCTTTAAAGTGCATACAGATGCGCCAATGGGGCCGGGTAACAGGTGGCTTACAGTAACGCCGCCAGAACAGCCAGAACTGGAGATTACCTTGTTTCTTGTGGCAGAAGGCCCCGCATTTTCAAAAGATGCTGTGGCGATGATGATAAAATTAATAAAGAGCGAAACGTTTGGTGCCGGGGTGTTTGAGTGTAAAGATATTTACGCTACTTATGAAGAACTAAAAAGCAAAGGGGTAGAATTTAAAAAAGTACCAACCGAAGAATTCTATGGGGTAGAGGCGCTTTTTAAAGATGATTCCGGAAATTGGTTTTCATTAGGACAAAAAAAATAAAATTTTAAAAAATGAAATCAGTATTTGAAAAAGAAACACGGGATGAATTGATTAGCAGAATTAATTCACTAAATGAGAACAGCACTGCACAATGGGGTAAAATGAATGTATCTCAAATGATAAAGCATTGCACACAGTGGGATGAAATGGCGCTTGGCAAAAAGAAATACAAGCAATCTTTTATCGGTAAACTTTTGGGTAAAATGGCATTAAAAGATATGATGAAAGATGAGCCAATAAAGAAAAATCTGCCTACGGTGCCGTCTTTTAAAATAAAGGAAAGTGGAAATGTTGAAGAGGAAAAAAGTAAATGGATAAACTCTATAAAAGAATATGAACATTTTTCAAATGATAGGTTTATTCATCCTTTTTTTGGCAGAATGACAAAAGAAAATACCGGCATTATGGTGTACAAACATGCGGACCATCATTTAAAACAATTTAATTGCTGAATTATTTAAAACAATAAATTATGCCTGCTAATAAAATATCATTGGATAAATATTATGAGAACATTAAAATAAAGACAGGCAATTCTCCTGCTGACTTTAAAAAACTTGCTATCGCCAAAGGTTTTTTTGAAAAAGGAAAATTGAAACCAACCATAAAAGCTGCGGAAGTAATTGGGTGGTTAAAAAAAGATTTCGATTTAGGTCACGGACATGGTTTAGCTATTTATCATAGATTGAAAGATGTTGATTAGTCAATGGTCAATGGTCAATAAATTTTTAATAATTGCAAGGTTGATAAAAAAGGTCAATTTTTTCACTATTCACTATTCACTATTCGCTTTCACCATTCACTCGCTAATATCCCCTCACATTTTTCCCTTCCATATAATTTATAAAAGCCTTATTGCAAACACGGTTTCCTCCAGGCGTCGGGTAGTTGCCTGTAAAGTACCAGTCACCTTTATTATTCGGGCAGGCTTCATGCAGTGTTTCTATAGTTTGATATATTACTTCTACAGGGATGTTGATCTCGGAAGGAGTGATCAGTTCTGCAATTTTTTTAGATATTTCTTCTAGTGTAAAAGGTTTATAAACCTGCCTCACCAGGTTCTCTGTATGCAGCTTATTATTACGTTGCAATTCTTTGCACTTCGCAAGTATTTCTGTGAGCAGCGATTCCTGTTTTGTTTCGTGTAACAATGCAACAGCGGCTTTAAAGGCAATAAAGTCGCCCATCTTGCTCATATCAATGCCATAGCAATCGGGATAGCGTATCTGCGGTGCAGAAGAAACAATGATGATCTTTTTAGGCTTCAGCCTGCTCAACATTCTTATGATACTTTCTTTAAGAGTAGTACCACGAACAATGCTGTCGTCAATCACTACAAGCGTATCTTCATTTTTTCTTACCGTGCCGTATGTGATGTCGTACACATGCTGTACCATTTCATTTCGGCTACTATCTTCTGTAATAAAAGTGCGGAGTTTCACATCTTTTATCGCAATTTTTTCCATCCTCACTTTTCGGTTGATCATCTCCGAGAGTTTGGCTGGTTCAATATTATTTCCCCAACTTAAAATGCGTTCTAATTTTATTCCATCTAAATAATCCTGTGCGCCTTTTATCAAACCATAAAAAGCTGTTTCGGCAGTATTAGGTATAAAGGAGAAAATAGTATTTTTCAGATCGTAATCTACTGCTTTCAATACAATGGGACTAAGATTATAGCCCAAAGCAATTCTTTCCCTATAAATTTTTTCATCACTACCACGGCTGAAATAAATGCGTTCAAAACTGCAGGCCTTTCTTTCTTTAGCAGGAATAATTTGTTCTATTGTATAACTGCCATCTGCTTTTGCAATCAGCGCCATGCCTGGCATCAGTTCCTTTACTTCGTTTTCTTCCAGGTTAAATGCAGTGCGGATCGCAGCTCTTTCACTTGCCGCAACAATTACATCCTCATTTATATAATAATAAGATGGGCGTATGCCGTGAGCATCTCTCATAACAAAACCATCTCCATTGCCCACAATACCTGCAAAGTGAAAACCTCCGTCAAAAAAAGGAACTGCTTTTTTCAAAACACTGCTGATGTCCATTTGTCCCGGTGCAGCCTCATCGGCCTGTACCAAAAAACGATTAAGCACTTCCAACATTGCAGCAAGGTCGCTCTGGCATTGAAATTCGCCCGGTATCATATTTATCAGGTCAAATAATTCATCTGTGTTTACCAGGTTAAAATTACCGGCCAATGCAATATTCCGGCTGGGAATGGTATTTCTTTTTATAAAGGGATGGCAAAAATTTACATCATTTTTTCCCTGTGTTCCATAACGAAGATGGCCCAACAAAACTTCTCCCATTACATTGATATGCCCTTTCATAAGGCCGGGATGATTTTTTATATCCGGCTGATATTTTTCAATCTCTTCAATTTCTTTTCCTATCTGTGCAAAAAGATCTGAAATAGGCTGTGTGGCACTGCTCCGCAGACGGTACATAAAAGGGTAGCCGGGTTCGGTATCTAGCTTTACTGCAGCTATACCTGCACCATCCTGGCCACGGTTATGCTGTTTTTCCATTAATAAGTACAGCTTATTAATGCCATACAAAACGGAGCCATATTTTTGCTGAAAATAACTGAAAGGTTTGCGCAGCCTTATAAAAGCCAGGCCGCACTCATGTTTTATTGCATCGCTCATTTTATAAGAGTTCCGGAGTCTCCGGTGATGTGAGCCGCAAAATTAGCCTATTAAAATAAAAGGAAACAAAAATGGAGCAAACTTTTGCTCACAAATACCGTTTTTAGGAAATTATTAAAAATTATTTTAATAATCGCTGCTAACAGCAGCATCCTGTTTATCATCGTCCTGCGTATAGCTTGCTAAAATTGGTTTAAAGCAAAGATTGTTTTTAGTGAAGTTTTCGTAATTCTTAAAAATTACATTCAATGTTATAAAATTCATTACGTAAGCCCGGGTCTCTGCTGGTAAATAATTTTTTATATCCCAGAAGGTTGGGTTCTTTTTGCCGCATTTTTCCATGGCATCCCATACATTTCCAACGCCACAATTATAGCTTGCTGCAATCAAAAGCCAGTCACCATCCAGGTTGCGGCTACGATCTTTTAAATATCTTGCCGCCGCATTGGTAGAGCGGGCAAAATTCTTACGGTCATCTATTTGTATTTTTTGTTTTTTATGATGGGCTTTTTCTTTTGCAGTAAGTTTACTTTTTTTAGTTACTACTTTTTCCGTCACAGGAATTTTTAAACCATATTCTTTTGCCACATTATCCATTATTTGCCAATAACCTACAGCGCCGGCGCCGGATCTTGCATTTGCATTAAAGCCACTTTCCAAAGCCATCAATACCGCAAACTCTGCAGGTACATTTTGCTTTTTTAAAATAGCGGTTACTTTCGGAAAATATTTTTTACTGCGGTTGAATGTGCGGATAAGATAGTCTTTGCGGTTTACAGAAAATTTTTCTATGTAACCCATTGATTCTTTTTCGTGTCCTTCAAAGATGGCTGGATACACAACATTTGCTTCTTTGATGACCTTTAAGTCTTTTTCACTTTTATCTACACAAGCGAATAGGTTATTTTTGGAGGTGTCTGAGGGCGATAAGGCATTCGCTTTAGTTGCAATTGTAAAAGTGCTGATACACAGAAATAAGGCGTTTAAAAGAGTGGTCTTCAAAGTTGTTTAGTATTAAGTGATAAAATAATATACCTGTTACAGCGTTTTGGTAAAAAGTATAGTCTTAAACGTAGGGCGGCGGTTGATATTGCCTTGCATTTTTACTTAACATTGTTTTATAGTATTCTATTTAAAAAATATTTAATGCGATTTTTCTGTTTAATACTTTGTTTTGCCACATTAAATGCAATGGGGCAGCGATACCCTTTTTGTAAAGATGTACAGGCCATTGCAGCCGCAGAAAGAGATGCGCATATTGGTTTGACAAACGGCCTGCAGGGTACACTTTCTTCTGATAATTTTGATGTGAAATATTATCGCTGCGAATGGGAAGTAGACCCAGCCATAAGATATATTAAAGGAAAAGTGACGATGTATTTTTTCATTCCTGCATCCGCATCCTCTATTACCCTTGATCTCTCCAGCCAACTAGTTACAGATAGCATAATACAGCATGGAGAACAAATTGGTTTTTCACGACCGACGGATGCATTAAAAATAAATTTTGCATCAGCAATTGCTGCAAATTCATTGGATTCTGTAAGCATCTATTATCATGGAGTGCCCGGCAATACTGGCTTTGGCTCATTTATACAAGATAGTCATGCAGGTATACCCGTAATATGGACACTTAGCGAACCTTATGGGGCAAAAGATTGGTGGCCATGTAAAACCAACCTCGGCGATAAAGCAGATTCAATCGATATTTATATTACGCATCCTGCCATTTATAAAGCTGCCAGCAATGGGTTGCTGCAATCAGAAACATTGATTGCCGGCGGCACTAAAATGGTTACACACTGGAAACACCGATATCCAATTGCCAGCTATTTAATGTGTTTTGCAGTAACTAATTATTCGGTTTTTAATAATACTGTTCAGTTGGGAAATGTAACCCTGCCAATGCTTACTTATTGCTATCCTGAAAACTTAGCATTATTCCAGGCCAATACACCCCTGGTACTTTCGGCAATGCAGCTTTATCATAATACTTTTGGCGATTATCCTTTTATAAAAGAAAAATACGGGCATGTACAGTTTGGCTGGGGAGGCGGTATGGAACATCAGACTTCCACATTCATCATTACACCAGATGAAAGCCTTATGGCGCATGAATTAGGGCATCAATGGTTTGGAGATAAAATTACAACCGGAAGTTGGGAGGATATTTGGCTCAATGAAGGCTTTGCTACTTTTTGTGCAGCATTTTATATGGAAACTGCTCATCCGGAGAATAAACTTATTAATAGAAGAGCTGTATTGAATAATATTACCAATACAAAAAATGGTTCAGTAAAAGTAGATGATACTACCAATGTGAACCGAATTTTTAATGCCAGGCTTACGTACAATAAAGGATCTTACTTATTAAATATGCTACGTTTTAAATTGGGAGATAGTATTTTTTTCAGCGGTCTTAGAAAATATCAAAAAGACCCCAGCGTAATTTATGGATACGCACACACAGCAGACCTTAAACGAAACCTGGAGCAGGTTAGCGGAGTTGATCTTACTAATTTTTTTAATGAATGGTACATAGGTCAGGGCTATCCTACTTATCATGTAAGCTGGAGCCAGGTAGGCACTCAAAGTGTGCAGATAAAAATGGATCAGACTACATCAGTTGCTTCTGTTTCTTTTTTTGAATTACCGGTAGCGCTTAAATTTAAAAATGCCACACAGGAGAAAACGGTGATAGTTGATAATAAAACCAACGGAGAAATATTTGTAAAAAATATCGGCTTTGCCGCAGATACGGTAATGGTAGATCCTGAATACTGGTTGATAACAAAAAACAATTCAACAGAAAAAATTGCCTTGGCAAATACCGGCAAAGGCGCTGTGGAAATTTACCCAAACCCGGTAATAAGCCCACTTACAATATATCTTCACGACTTTGCTGAAACAAATGCAAGCATCCAGATTTTTAATGCTTTAGGGCAATTGGTATATTCAAAAAATATTCAATTGCTGAATGGTGCAGAGCTGGTACAGCTATCTATGAGTAACTTTTCTAAAGGAACTTATATTGTAAAAGTAATTGCCGGTAATAATAAATTTGTTCAGCAAATAATAAAATAGCACTTTACAAATAATAAGTAAATGTGCAGATGGCAAAACGAAAAAAAAAGAAAAAAGCAAACCGGTTAATAAAATTATTTCTTGCGCTGGCAATTGTTGCAACTTCAGCATGGTACATTGTAGCTATTATTTTTAAACCCTCTTTTGTTCACTACGCTGCTTTTGGTATTGATATCCCTGTAAATTACAGTGTACATGGAATAGATGTAAGCCGTCACCAGCAAAATATTTCCTGGGAAGATGTGAAGGAGATGAATGTAAATAATATCCATATATCTTTTGCATTTATAAAAGCCACGGAAGGTTATGGAAATGTGGACGGACAATTTCGCCGGAACTGGTTATTTGCTGAAAAGCAAAATATAACAAGAGGCGCTTATCATTTTTTTATTGCACCTAAAAGCGGTAAACAGCAGGCACAAAATTTTATAGAAACTGTAAGACTGCAACCCGGAGATCTGCCACCAGTGCTGGACATTGAACAGGCTTATGGCGCATCGATTACAACCCTCCAGCAACATGTAGCGGATTGGTTAAATGCTGTTGAAAAAGAATATAATGTAAAGCCCATTATTTATACGAACGTAGATTTTTACAACAGGTTTTTAGCAGGCAAGTTTGATGATTATCCGTTGTGGGTAGCGCATTACCTGGTAAAAGATAAACCACGTATCACAAGAAACTGGATCTTTTGGCAACATAATGAAAGTGGACATGTAAATGGGATTGCCTCTTTTGTTGATTTTAATGTGTTTAATGGCGACAGCGCTTCTTTTGAAATGCTTAAAATGAAATAACTTGCCGCATGCGTCCGGAAGATGATATAAAAGGATTTCTTGTGCTGATCGTAAATACGATTGCAGTTATTATTATCTGGATGCTTGCAAATGTATTGGTAGGCATTTACCTTGGGTATGGTTTTTTTGAAGACAAAATTTCCTGGAAAAATATTGTTTATTATATTTCCTGCATTGCCAGCTTTGTCTTCCTGGTTCGATATATACGTCGCAAATGGAAGTGATATATTTAGCTGGAATGATCTGCAACGATCAACCATTTATTTTTTACTTTTCTAAAAAGTAAAGTGAAACTTCCACCAACATCACCAATGCTTCTGGTAAGATGCCATTTACCAACAACAAAAAAATAATCAGCCGATAATTTTTTTGTTTCAAGAATATTGAAATCAAGCTTTCCCATCGCAGCCGTATCGGGATAGCCTTTTTTATAATTGTTCAGCGTATTTTGCCAACCATGGGTAACACCACTTTTACCAATAAACATAAGCGAGTCATTTTGCCAGTAGGTTTGCATAAAAGCATCAATATCTCCTGTGTTCCATGCCCGTAATTGTTCCCGCATGGCAGCTTTTATTAATAATTCATCTTTGGATTGTGCATTGGCAATTGTAAATAAAAATGCAAAAGCGAAAAGAGTAAATAATTTTTTCATTGCAAAGGTTTTGTTACAAGTTAATAAAAAAATAAAAAGGCATCCATTCATTTTATAGCTTCAGTGTGCAATTGTTACAACTTGCATATGCCATATCACAAGCAAAATAGAATATCTTTAATTTGCAAAATAATCAATATGCGTTCTTTTATAATTTTTATCATTTGTTTATTGTCCTGTATTATGGTAATGTCGCAAAAGCCAGCTGGCAGAGGCATTGAAGTGATAGCATATTATACAGGTAATAACACAATGATAGATAGCTTTCCTGTAGAAAAACTAACACATATTATTTACAGTTTTGCACATTTAAGTGGCGACAGCATCAGCTTGCGAAATAATAAAGACACGATTACCCTGCAGCACCTGGTTGCATTAAAAGAACGAAACCCACAGTTAAAAATAATGATTTCATTAGGAGGCTGGGGTGGTTGCGCTACCTGCTCTGATATATTTGCAGATAGAAAACAGCGAAAAATATTTGCTAAAACAGTAAAGGAAATGTTTGCCTATTTTAATATTGATGGCATAGACCTGGACTGGGAATATCCCGCAGTGGAAGGGTATCCGGGCCACAAATTTGCGCCAGAAGACAAAGAAAATTTTACAGAATTAATAAAGCAGTTGCGCCATACATTAGGTAAAACAGCAGAGATCAGTTTTGCCAGCGGGGGTATGGAATATCAAATAGATTCCTCATTTGAATGGAAAAAAATAATGCCACTCGTGAACAGGGTAAATCTGATGAGCTACGATCTTGTTAGCGGTTATGCCAGTACCAGTGGGCATCACACAGCTTTGTATTCTTCTCCCCAGCAAGTTGCTTCTGCAGATAATGGGGTAATGAATCTGGAAAGACTAGGAGTGCCTGCCAATAAAATAGTAATTGGCGCAGCATTTTATGCAAGAGTATTTAGCAATAATATTCATGCAAACAATGGCTTGTACCAGCCAACAAAGTTTGCGTATGGAGTTTCGTATAAAAACTTTGATACCACATTTACAAAAGAAAAAGGGTATCAATATTATTGGGATTCTGTAGCGCATGCGCCTTACATGTACAATGAAACTGACAGGTCATTTGCCTCTTTTGATGATACAACTTCTATCCGTTTAAAAACGAAATACTCCATCGATAAAAAACTCAACGGCATCATGTTCTGGGAACTGAGAGATGATTCATATACGCATAGCTTATTAGATGCCATAGACGATGAAAAGCGAATTCTTTTAGAAAAAAAATAAAAAAATTTACTGAAAATTTCAATGCTTGTGATGCAACGACACGCATTTGCTTTTTTGGCAAAGCCTGTAGTTTAAATAATGTGCGGTTACAATGAGTATAACAGCAGGAACCAGTAAAGCAATTTCTAAGAATGCAAAGAATTGTTTTGAGATCAAAAACAAAAAACCAATTGTAAAAACAATGATGGGTAAAAAAGATCTATGATGTTTTATATATCCGTGAAATAAGGAGTACGAACCCACAACAAAAGCAATAGAGATCATCCCCCACTCAAAATAACCGTTATGAATAATATTAATACCAAATAGCGGTAAACTGGTAGCTATCAAAGGCAATATAGCACAGTGAATAGCACATGCAAGCGATGTCAATATGCCTAATCCGTCCCAGTTTACTTTGATATTCATGAAAAGCAAAGGTATATAATTTGCAATATTGTTGCAAATATTTTTTAGCAGAAGCTTATTTTTTAAGGTGCCTGTTGGGTCGTAAATTTGCATACATTAATAGCAGTGAACATGAAAAAAAAGCGGTGGATATATCTTGCATTCTTTGTATTGTTACTTGTAGGCTTTTATGCCTTTGTATTTAACGATTATGATTTTTCTGCATCTGATCTAAAAGTAATAAATCCCAACGTTCCTGAATTTAGCTTTGTAAACCAGGATGGAAAAAAAGTTACGCAGCAAACAACAGATGGTAAAGTGTACGTAACAGAATACTTTTTTACTACGTGTAAAGGCATTTGCCCAAGGCTAAATGCCAATATGCGGCGGGTATTTGATGCTTATAATGAAGAGCCAAATTTCCTGATCATCTCTCATACCTGTATGCCGGAAGTAGATAGCGTGCCGGTGCTGAAAGCTTATGAAGAGAAGATGATAAACGGAAAACTTTTAAGAGGTGATGACGGCTCTTACACTATTTCATACCTGCAGCCTGCCGCAGTTTCTGCCCCGGACCCCAACTGGAATTTTGTAACCGGTGATAAATCTGAGTTGTATAAAATGGCGAGAGAAGGATATATGATCGACAATGGAAAGCCTGATAGCACACAGCTTATAAAGGACCAATTTATCCATACGCAATTTTTTGCCTTGGTTGATAAAAACAGGCGTGTACGTGGCATTTATGATGGATTGAAAGAGGATGAGATACAAAAATTATTAAAAGATATTAAAAGCCTGCTGAGAGAAAAAGTGGATCATAAAAGATTTATGAATGGCTTTAGTAATAATCCGGGTTAAAAAAATAAAATAAATGGATTCTCAATTTGATATATTAAAAAGAAGCGGCCTAAGCGTAACCGAAGGCAGAAAAAAGATACTTGAACTTTTTTTAGAAACCGACGGAGCATTGGCGCATGCTGATATAGAAAAAAACACAGATGCAGCTTTTGACAGGGTAACGGTATACCGTACACTACAAACTTTTGTAGAGAAAGGAATTATTCATCAGATACCGACTACCGATAATTCTATATTATATGCTTTGTGCCGCCACAACTGTGCACAAGGCCACCATCATGATAACCATGTACATTTTATCTGTAACAATTGTGAAAAAACAATTTGCCTGGATGATGTAACTGTACCCGTAGTAAAATTGCCAAAAGGTTTTTCTCCCACACAATCAGCTATGATTGTAACAGGTATTTGCAGCGATTGTAAAAGATAGTTTATTCCATTGTTTGCTCTATATGAGCAAGTCTTCCGTCTTTTGTCATTCCCTCTATTACTACTCTGAACGCCTTAGAAATATCATTATTAAAAAAGGTTACGACAGCGGAAGGTTGTTGTGCCGATACCTGTACAGCAGGGTTCCAGTATAAAGTGGACCTGATATCTGTGTTGGCATTTTCGGGATTAAACTTGTCATAATTCGGCGAATAGAACTGGCGAATAGGCGTATAACCATATACTTTATTATTTGCCAAACCCTTACCTGGTTCAGATTTTACATCGCCACCCTTACGGGTGTAAATAGCAATAGCACCATTGGCTCCATTACCACCTCCGCCAAAAAATGGGGGACGTAAAACTTTTACATATGCAATGTCATTTACATTCATTGTCGAAACAAAAGCTGCATCTACCGGCGCTTCATCAAGATATATTTGGGGTGCACCGCCTCTCCATGATAAAGTAGGGCCACTTCCTATACTGCCTGCAGTTGATATCTGCAATCCAGCTACTTTGCCTTGAAGGTAACTGAATATATCCTGGGATGATTTTGCAAATGGATCGTTGATCATATCAAACTGGTAACTGTCACCACCACTAAACAAACCTGAGGAATATTTTTCATCCAGCAACTGCACTGGAGATTTCCCCCTGCTTTTAATTACAACCGCATCCAGCGTTTTTACTTTTTCTTTATTTGCAAATTCATTTGCAGCATCTGCAAGGTACCATTGGCGATAATTACCTGTAGTATCAGACCAAAAGCCAAGACCATTTTTTAATCCTTTGACGGGATACATTGCCAACCGGTTTGTCATAAACTGGGCTGATGCACCTTTCATTTCCTTTTTCTGAAATTGGTAGTAAACGGTTGCGGTATCAAAAAGAATGGTAGAGGCATCATTAAAAGTCCCGTTTGAATTAACAGGTACCAAAGAGATCTGCCCTGCTTTATCTTTCTCCTTTATCATTAGCACAACTGTGGCGTCAGGGGCTATTAAGCTTGCACCGGCTACTGAGCCGGAGAGCGTCATGTATGAGGTATCTCTTGCGTATAAAAATTTTACTGGCTTGTTTTTTAATACTTCATCCCAGTTAAACCTGCGCCAACCATGCGTCAACATCACCAGGTCAAGGTTTTGGTCGACGTTGTCATTGTTATCAGAAAAATAATAAGCAGGCTTGTAAATGTCTCCTTTGAGTTCACTACTAAGTAACAGATCAGAAACAATATTACTGCTGCTATCACCTCCAATGCCAATATCTGTAACTGCTATGGAAAGACTGGAAGCAATACTATCCGGAATGGATATTTTAATTTCATTTTTTGCCCGTTTGCTTAAGCCCCAATGTTGTACTTCCATTTGAGGAGTGAAAAAATAATCTTCATTCTTTACATAAGTTATCCTTTCTGCAACGGCATTCCAATGGTTATCAAATAAAGTGATCGTTAAAATACCTGTCGGTAAATTTTGCGTTGGTACAATTCCTTTAATAGTACCAGCGGTAGATTTTGAAATATTAAAAACAGGGTGTTGATACATTGTTCCTACAATGTGCATGCTGTCCATTGATGAGGCCACTGCGGGAGAAAGATTTACATTGAAGCTTCGGGAATTGCGGGATACAGTGATCTCCAAAGACGCTCCCATGTCTTTCGTAGAAGGCAATGCAGTTGTGTGCTCCACGCCTTTTTCATCTTTCCATTTTGCAGAGTAATCCATTCCGGTTTCCGGCGTAAGATAAAAGTATCCCATTCCATCATGCATTACTTTAATGCTGTCGGTTACTTTGCCTTTGCTGTTTAAAATAACACCGCTTACTTTTATCGGCCTGCCCCACTGGTCATTTGCTTTAAAAGCAATTTTATTTTTTATACCAACTATTGCATCACCACCTTCCGGAAAAAAATTGAGGGTAGGTATTACGGTTAGTTTAGACACAGGACTTGCTTCATTTTTAGAAATGATCCTGATATCTTTATTATAAAAAAAAGCAGTATCAAAATTCAGCATCCAGCGGCTGTAAACTCTGACATGTATCAACTTGCCTTTATAATCTGACGGAATATCAAATTGGCCATTTGTGACACCTTCTACTAAAGGTGCTGTGGCATGTAAAAGAGGAAGTCCCTTATCGTCAAGCCAGTCAACGTAGATATTCTTTGTTTCTTCTGCAGGCGCAAGGGAACTCATCATGTATACCTTATACCAGATGGTTTCTCCGGCTGCATAACTTGATTTATCGTAGTGGATATGAGCTCTTTCAGGGCTGTATCTATCCCCATAATTCATGATCAGGGAATTCACATCCTGTGCTTTTGCGAATGAGCAGAAAAAAGTAAGGAAAGCTAAAAAAATAATATTTTTTTTGAAAAGATAAACCATGGTTGGGTTCTTTTATGGTAGAGCTAAATTACAGTATGTAAGCCGATGAACGATGCTGTTAACAGTATTACAACATTTTCAATTTATATTTTATCCATTTCTGTTTTTACAAAATCCATCAGTGATTTTACCTTCTCGGGTGAAAAATCAAATTCAAGGCCGGCTGTTTTATACAGTTCAGGTAAGGTTTTGGTACCGCCCAAGGCAAGTGCTTCGCAATAATTATTCAGCGCAGCACTTTTGTCTTTTTTGTATTGCATCCACATACCGATAGCGCCTAACTGTGCAATGCCGTATTCAATATAATAAAAAGGTACTTCAAATAAATGTAGCTGCCGTTGCCAGGCATTTTGTAAATACACTTCAAGACCACTGTAATCTATTACTTCGTCTCTAAATTCTTTTGATATAGCGATCCAGGCATTTGTACGTTCTGCGTGGGTATGTGTCGGGTGCTCATAGATCCAATGTTGAAATTTATCGATTATGGCGATCCACGGGAAGATAGTTATTACTCTTTCAAGTTGATGCTCTTTTGCTTTTTGCAGGTCTGCATCATTGTCAAAAAAAGTATCCCAATTATCCATACTGAAAAGTTCCATGGCCATACTTGCCACTTCAGCAATCTCCATTGGGTACTCTTTAAAGCCCGTCAATGGTAATGGATGTGCAAGAAAAGAATGAACCGCATGACCACCTTCATGTACCATCGTGGTTACATCATGCATCTGCCCTGCGGCATTCATAAAAATAAATGGGGCGCCACTTTCAGGTAAAGGACAGTTGTATCCTCCGGGTGCTTTTCCTTTCCGGCTTTCAAGATCAAGATGATGTAAGTCCTGCATTTTTTGCAGGCATTCGCCAAAAAAAGGTTTTAATGCGGTGAAACACTCAATACTTTTCTGAAGCAATTCATCGCTGGTTTTAAAAGGATGCAGAGGTTGCGTTCCGGCGGGCTCAGCATCCAGGTCCCAGGGGCGAAGGGAACCAAGGCCTAATTTTTCTTTCTTCTTATTATAAATATCATTTACCAATGGCAGTACATATTTTTTTACTGCATCGTGAAATTGAAAGCAATCTTCTTTTGTGTAATCAAATCTTCCCAGTTCCTTAAAGCGGTAATCCCGGTAGTTTTCAAAGCCGGCATTTTTTGCTTCCGTATTTCTGAGGCCAATCAGTTTATCATACAGTTCATCCAGTTTGTCTTTCTCCTGCAATCTTCTGTCCTGTATCTTTCTGTAAACATTTTCCCTTAAACTACGATCCGGATTTTCTAAAAATTTTGCAGCCTGCTGCAGCGTATATTCTTCACCGTTAACTATTACAGCCATGGCGCCTGATACCTGGCCATACTGTTGTTGTAAAACAGATACTTCTGCCTGCAGGGGAATATTTGCTTCTGTAAAAAGCTCTATACTTTGTTTTACCCCACGGAGGTAGGGGAAATACATTTTTGTGTCAAGCGAATCTAAAAACGGAGAAGCCAATAATTTTTTATTTAAAGCATCGGAGTAAGGCTCTATATTTGGCTGTATCTCCATACAGAAATAATTAAAGGCTTCTTCCAGGCTTTTATTTTCTGTGTCGCGGGTCATCTTTATCTGCCGCCAGCAAGCATCTTCATTTACTACCGCTTCCATTTCACTCAGGTTCTGCATCCATTTTTCCAAACCAACAGCATCATTAATTGGTCTTTCTTTAAGTTCCTTAAAAAAAGGCTCAAGAGTAGCCCAGTCGGTTAGTTTAAAATCTTCCGGAATAAAATTTCTGGCTGTTTTTTTTATATCTGCGTTGAACATAAGAATGCTGAATAGTTGAAAATATCAAAAAGACTTACCCTGATGTGGAAATAAAATACTCCTGTAGTTGCTTAAGCCATTTTGCGTGGGCTGTTAATCTTTTTTGGCGGAGCATTTTTTACGGCTGTTGTTTTTTGTGTAGCAGGTTTTGCTGTAGCCTGCGTTTTTTTCTCAGTAATATTATCTGCATTTTCCTCTGGCTGTGCCTCTGATAATTTTATTTCCACGCCCGCTTTATTAAGTACATCAAACCATTTTACCATTTTTTTCATATCGCTGCCATACACTCTTTCAAAGTCCATAGCAGGATATACTTTTTCAAAATAGGCTTTTATAGCTTTTGCATCTGCCTTACCATCAGGAAGCGCTTCTTTACTGTTTTTCATTTCAGTAAATATATCTACCATGTTTACATTGTCTTTGGTAGTAAATATTTCAATACTCTCCAGATGAGAGAAATTATGAACTCGGTTGCTTACAAAGCGGGTGCTTTTATCTTCTAGAGACCTTACAATTCCACCATCTGCTTTTGAAGATACTAATTCGAATAAACCGCTTAATCCGGTAACTGATACAATTTTATTATAATTCATAAAAACAAAAAATTTTAGGGTTGCAATTTAGTTTTTAAATACCACATTATAGGGGCATGGCAGTTGTTAAAGATTATTAACACAAATATTTTTTAATCAACGACCAGAAGAGGATTGATATGTCGTCTAACGGGCAAATCGAAAAGAATTTTATGCTTAGAAAAATTTTAATGTTTGCAATTGCAAGTGTAATGATGATGACAGCGATGGCACAAACAGGTATTGTTACAGGAAACTTGATTGATAAAACCGATAATAAGCCCGTTGTGGGCGCTACGGTTGCTTTATTGTTGCAGGCAGATTCCAGCACTGTAAAAACCATGGTATCCGACAATAAAGGTCATTTTAGCTTTAATAATATTGAAAATGACAGCTTTATAGTGCAGGTAACAGCGCTGGATTACCAGGAACATCTTTCTTTTTTCAATATTAGCGGTAATGCGAAGGATTTAGGAACAGTAGGTTTAGACAGGCAGGGAAAGGATCTTTCAACAGTTACTGTTGTAGCAAAAGTAGCGCCCGTAACACAGAAAGGTGATACTGCACAGTTTAGCGCCAGCCAATACAAAGTAAACCCAGATGCTACTACAGAAGACCTTATTAAAAAAATGCCGGGTATAACAATTGATAAAAACGGAACGGTAACGGCGCAGGGGGAGACGGTGAAGAAAGTAACGATAGATGGTAAAGATTTTTTTGGAGATGATGCGTCTGCTGCTTTAAAAAACCTACCCTCAGAAGTGGTGGATAAAATACAGGTATACGATCGCCTGAGCGACCAGGCTCAGCTTACGGGTTTTGATGATGGCAATTCTGTAAAAGCAATAAATATTGTAACCAAATCTCAAATTAAGAATGGCCAGTTCGGCAGAGTGTACGCCGGGGCCGGTACAGATAGCAGGTATAGTGCTGGCGGTAATATAAGTTTTTTTAACGGCGATAGAAGAGTATCGGTCGTTACTAACATTAATAATATAAATCAACAAAATTTTGGGTCGCAGGATCTACTAGGTGTTTCAAGTGGCGGCGGTGGTCGTGGCGGCGGCGGCGGTCGTGGTGGTGGAGATAACTTTTCAGTAGGCCAGTCGGCAGGTATTAGTAAAACCAATGCGCTGGGAATTAACTACAATGACAAATGGAGGCAAAAAATAACTGCAAGCGGAAGCTACTTTTTCAATGATAATACCAACGATAATCAATCCATTACAAAAACACAAACTTTGCTGAGTGATGGTAGAAATTTATATACCGATCAAACTACAAACTCTACATCAAAAAGTACGAGCCATAGAATAAATATGAGGATTGAATACAAAATAGATTCATCAAACTCTCTATTTATAATACCAAGTATCAACCTGCAAAATTATAGTTCCAATGCGCTTTCTTCTTACCAGAGTTATTACGGAATGGCAGATTCTACCAGTAACTCATTAAATAAAACCAGCTCTGACAGAACCGGGTTTAACATTCGTAACAGTTTGCTTTTCCGACATTCATTTGCCAAACGAGGCAGGTCTTTAACCCTTGGGTTTACTACTGCATTTACAAAAAATAATGGTACCGGAATCAATGATGGCCAATATCGCTTTTTTGATAATGGTATTATCACTGATTCTACCCAAAATCAATTTTCTGATAATAACGCTACCGGGCATACGCTGAGTGGTAACATTGCGTATACAGAACCGGTTGGTAAAAAAGCTCAGTTACAATTAAGCTATTCACCATCTGTACAAAAGAACAGTGCAGATCAGGAAACTTATAATTTTGACGGTGCAAAATATTCAGAATTCGATCAACAGTATTCAAACAAATTTGACAATACTGTTACCACAAATAACGCCGGACTAAATTACCGTTACAATCCAAATCGTGATGAGCAATTTTCCGTTGGCGTAAATTATCAGAATTCAAAATTGGAAAGCATGCGCACTTTCCCCACTACCTCTACTGTAAAGCAATCCTTCTCTAACTTTTTGCCTAACCTGATGTGGCGCAAAAAGTTTACAGCAAAGAGTTCCATACGGGTTTTCTACCGTGGATCTACAGATTTCCCATCCATAAATCAGTTACAGGATGTGGTGAGTCAATCAAACCCTTTAAGAATAAGCAGTGGTAACCCATTCTTAAAACAATCTTATACCAACCTTTTATCTACACGTTATACTTATACCAATAGCCAAACAGGCCGGAGCTTTTTTGCAAATATCTTTTTACGGACGGCGAGCAATTATATTTCTAATGCTATTTATATTGCCGGTGCCGATTCAACTATCCAGCAGGGAATTGTGCTGAAAGCAAATTCACAATTAACCAAGCCTATAAACCTGGATGGTTACAAAAGCATGAGTTCATTTTTTACCTACAGTATTCCGGTTAAGTTTATTAAAACCAATATTAACTTAAATGCAGGCTTTAGTTATTCAAGATTACCGGGCCAAACAAATTATATAAATATTATTACAGATAATAAAGTTTACAATGGCGGAGTAGTTTTTGCAAGTAATATAAGCGAATATGTAGATTTTAATTTATCGTACAATGCCAGTTTTAATAATACAAATACTACAGCAAAAAATGCTACTAATACAAATTATGTAAACCAATCTACAGGCCTACAAATAAACCTGCTTGATAAAAAAGGATGGTTTGTACAGAATAATATTACCAATCAGGCTTACAGCGGTTTAACAGCCGGCAATAATCAGAGCTTCTGGCTGTGGAATGCCGCTATTGGTAAAAAGATATTAAAGAACCAGGCTGGTGAATTGAAGTTATCAGTGTTTGATTTGCTGAAACAAAATCAAAGTATAGCAAGGGTGGTAGATGCTAACAGTATAACCGATTCGCAAACCAAAGTTTTACAACAATATTTCTTGCTGACATTTACCTACAATCTTAAAAATTTTGGTGTAGCAAAGCAACCGGCAAAAAATGATGAAGAACATCGTGGAGTGAGAGGTGGTGGCCCCGGCTTTTAGTAACTTTAATTTTTATTAAAGCACTTTTATTTGAACCAGCCGGATCTATTAGAACGATTGAATAAAGGAGATACTACTGTTTTCGCTGAAATAGTAGAGTCCTGTCAGAGTATGGTTTACAACACGGTGTTAGGCATTGTGCAGAATGAAGAAGATGCTGAAGATGTGACGCAGGAAGTTTTTATAAAAGTGTATGAATCAATAGAAAAATTCAGAGAAGAATCTGCACTAAGCACTTGGATATACAGGATAGCAGTAACAAAGTCGCTTGATTTTTTAAAGAATAAAAAGAGGCAAAAGAATGGTGGACTTTTAAAAAGAATTTTTGAACCAACGAGAGAGGACGAACCTGCAAACTTCAATCACCCCGGGATTGTGTTAGATAAGAAAGAAGATGCAGCAGTACTTTTTAGAGCGATCAACGAGTTGCCAGAAAAACAGAAAGTTGCATTTATACTGCATAAGCTGGAAGCATTGAACTCCCAGGAAGTTGCAGACATTATGAAGATTACTTTGATGGCAGTAGAGTCTTTACTATCGAGGGCAAAAAATAAATTAAAGGAAATTCTGAAAGATTATTATCAACAGCATTTTAAATAAATAAAATGGACGACAAAAAATTAGACAACAGGGTAAATGAAACGCTCAACAGCTTTGATGGAGCAGAAAAAGCTACGCCTGCACCTTACCTGCTTACACGTGTAAATGCCCGTTTACAGAAAGAGGTTTTGCCTGGTTTCTGGGCAAATGCTTTTACAATTTTTAGCAAGCCTGTATTTGCAATTGCTGTGCTGGGGCTTTTAATTTTAAATATGATTGTTATTACCGAAAAACAGAATACAGACAACGGGGCATCACAAAATACGACTACAACAAAATACGACTTTGCAATAAATGTGTCAAGTATGTATGATGTAGAAAATCAATAATTATTAATAATGAACAAAGAAACAAACAGGAAAGGAATAATGGTTGCAATGGGTATCTTACTTATTGCAAATATTATATTGCTGGCATTCTTTTTATTCAATAGCTCAGGTAGTAAAAAGCCAGATAGAAAAAGTCCGATGACAACCTACCTGCAGAATGAGATAGGGTTCACTAAAGAGCAGATGACTGAATTTGACAGCGTAAAAGCAGACCATCGTAACCAGGTAAAAGATCTGTTTGATAAAATGCGTGTTAACAAAGAAGAAATATTTAAAGAGTTGGGTTCAAAAGGTTTCAGCGATAGCGCCATAACGGATGCAGCTACATACTCTGCTATGCAACAAAAGGAATTGGAATTAAGTATGCTGAAACATTTAAAGATCATCAGGGATATTTGTACGCCTGAGCAAAAAGCAAAATTTGATACCGGCTTTTATAAAATAATGAGTAGGGGCAGAGATCCCCAAATCAACCATAAACAATAATTAAATTTAAAAACGTAAAACAAAAAAAATGAAGAAAAAACTAATCATCGGGGCAATGGCATTATTATGTTGCATTGGCTCAGTAATGGCACAAGGTGGCATGCAACGTCAGACACCCGAAGAAAGAACAAAAGCAACCATGGAAAAACTTGCGCTGCTTACACTTTCTGCAGATCAAACCACTAAGACAACTGCAGTATTTAGTGATTTTTATGCAACGCAGCAAAAAGCTATGGAAGACATGCGAGCGGCTGGCTCTATGGACAGAGATGCGATGATGGCAAAAAGAAAAGAACTTTCTGATGCAAGAGATGTAAAACTTAAAGAGATTTTTACAGCAGACCAGTACAAAAAATGGACCGACGAAGTTGAGCCATCTCTGAGGCCACAAAGAAAGCAATAATTTGTTTTTGGTTTTGGGTATTTAGCGGCAGTTTTAGGACTGCCGCTTTTTTTATGCTTCTTCTTTTAATACGTTCTCAATTCTTTCTTTCAGTGTTTCATAATCGGTAAATCCTCTTGCTACCATCATAAATTTTAATTCTCCTGTTTGTATAAATACACATGGGAAACCGGTTACCTGTAATTGCTTCATTAAAGAAAATTCGTAATAAGCCATTTCTTTATAAGATTCACTTGCTAATTTTTCAAAGAATACTTCCGGTTGAATACTGTATTTTTCCAGGAGATGAAGATAAGCTTCGTTATCCGTCAGATCTCTTCCTTCGTAATGCAATGCATATTGGAGGTCGCCTGCAAATTCAACAGCTCTTTCAGGATAATATTCTTTAAAAATACACATGGCAATGGCAGGTTTTTCAGAGTTGGGATACCAGTCACTTTCTTCCGGATTTTTTATATGCCATAAATAATCTTCGCCAAATTTTATACCTGAGAGTTCCTCTACATTTTTATAAGCATTGAGAATATAACCGGCTGAGACTTTTATATGTACCGGCTTTTCTGGAAGTATCATGCCGCCACTCAGTACATCGATCTGCATTTTGTCTTTATACTCATCTGCAATTTTTTTTATTACCGGGCTAAAGCCGTAGCACCAGCCGCAGTAGGCATCGTAGCAATATATTAAAACTGGTTTCATCTTTAATTATTTTAAAAAAAAGCCGTTATCATTTTTTGATAACGGCTGTAAAGGTACTTTCAATATTATTTATTTCAATTCTTTACAATTGGTAAGAATTATAGGTAGCTGGATTAATTAATGTGCTTTCAACCAGTTTTCACCAGAACCTAATTCTGCATTTGTAGGAACGTCGTTGGGTAAAGCCAAAGCGGTTTGCATACAATTCAAAATAACCGGCTTCACTTTTTCAAGCTCTTCTTTTAGTACATCAAACACCAATTCGTCATGTACCTGCAGCAGCATTTTACTTTTAAAATTATTTGCTTTAAACTGTTCATCTATTTTTATCATGGCCAGTTTTATCATGTCTGCTGCGGTGCCTTGTATCGGTGAGTTAATGGCATTTCGTTCTGCATAGCCACGTACAGTAAAGTTGCCGCTGTTAATGTCTTTCAGCCAGCGTTTACGCCCCATCAGCGTTTCTACGTAACCATTTTCTTTACAGAAATTTATGGTGTCATCCATATATTTCTGAATATTCGGAAACTGTTTTTTATAATTATCAATGATCTCTTTTGCTTCTGATCTTGATATACCTAGATTTTCTGCCAGCCCAAAAGCACCCTGACCGTAAATGATACCAAAATTCACACTCTTTGCTTTGTAACGCATTTCTTTGGTTACTTCTTCTTCTGCTACATTAAACACTTTTGCGGCTGTTGCGGTATGAATATCTTTACCGGTTTTAAATGCTTCGCACATATTTGCATCCGCACTAATAGCAGCAACAATGCGTAATTCTATCTGAGAATAATCTGCTGAAACCAGTACATGATTTTCATCTCTTGGCACAAAAGCTTTGCGGATCTCTCTTCCTTTTTCTGTACGTATAGGAATATTCTGCAGGTTAGGATTATTGCTGCTAAGCCTTCCCGTTACTGCTACCGCCTGGGCATAATTAGTATGTACCCGGCCGGTTTTTGGATTGATCAATTGCGGCAATGCATCTACATAAGTAGACTTTAGTTTTGTGAGTTCTCTAAAGGTTAAAATGTCATCGCATACTTTATGCTGGTTTGCAAGTTTCAGTAACACATCTTCGCCGGTTGCATATTGTCCTGTCTTGGTTTTTTTTGCTTTGGGATCCAGTTGTAATTTTTCGAAAAGCACTTCTCCCAATTGTTTTGGCGAAGCCAGGTTAAAGCGTACACCCGCATGTGCATACACGGCTTCTTCAGCTATTTTTGCATCTGCTTCCAATTCCTTAGAGTAAGCATTTAAAAAATCGACATCTACTTTAATGCCTTCAAACTCCATATTTGTAAGCACTTTCACTAAAGGGTTTTCTACTTCGTAAAAAACTTTTTCTACACCATTTGGTTTTAGTTGTAGTACAAAAATATTTTTCAATTGCAAAGTAATGTCTGCATCTTCCACCGCATACTCTTTTGCTTTTTCTATTTCCACATCTCTCATGGTGCCCTGCGTTTTTCCTTTTTTGCCGATCAGTTCTACAATGTGTACCGGCTCATAGCCTAAATATTTTGCACTCAAAATATCCATGCTACTTTTACCATCAGGCTCTATTACATAATGCGAAAGCATGGTGTCAAAAATGTTTCCTTTTAATTCTATGCCGTACCACTTAAGTACCAACATATCATATTTCAAATTCTGTCCAACCCATGTGATCGACGCATCATTGAACAGTGGAAGAAACTGTTTTAAAATATTTTCTGTAACGGCTTTATCTGCAGGGCAAGGGACATAATATCCTTCGCCGGGTTTTATACAAAAGCTAAGGCCAACCAATTCTGCCAGGTTTGCATCGATATTGGTTGTTTCGGTATCAAAGCTTATTTCTTTTTCGGGGGTTAATAATTTTATCAGGCCTGCAATAGCAACTTCATCATTTACTAAAGTATAATTGTGGGGAGTATTGTCGATGTTCTTATCAACTACGGTAAGTGCAGGCTGTACCTGTATTTCAGCTACATTCCTTGCAGGGTCATTACTTACCGGAGCCGCATTGCCAAACATATCCATTTGCCCTCCCTCAGGCACAGCAGGGGCTTCAGTGGTAGATTGTATAACGGTCCCCAATATTCGCTGTCCCATGGTTTTAAATTCCAGCTCAGTAAATATTTCTATCAATGCTTCCCGGTTCCATTCTTTCAAGCCAAAGTCTTCTTCATGAAATGTTACCGGCACATCAAGTATGATCGTTGCCAGTTTTTTACTCATGATGGCATCTTCTTTTCCGGCCCTTATTTTTTCGCCGATAGAGCCTTTTATATTATCCGCATTCGCTAAAATATTTTCCAACGAATTATATTCTTTCAACAATTTTGCAGCAGTTTTTTCACCCACGCCTTTTATGCCGGGTATATTATCTACCGCATCTCCCATCAATCCTAGAATGTCAATTACCTGCATCACGTTTTCAATATCCCATTTTTTACAAACTTCTGCAGGCCCCATTATTTCTACTGTGCCACCCTGGTAACCCGGTTTGTAAATTTTAATATTTTCAGAAACAAGCTGTCCGTAATCCTTATCCGGCGTTACCATAAAAACTTCGTAACCGGCTTTTTCTGCCTGCTTTGCCAAAGCGCCAATCACATCATCTGCTTCGTATCCATCTTTCTCAATACACGGAATATTAAAACCTTTGATGATCTTTTTTATATCCGGTATGGCAGATATAATATCTTCCGGTGCTTCCTGCCTGTTAGCTTTATAATCTGCAAAATCGGTGTGACGCTCTGTAGGTGCATGCGTATCAAAACAAACCGCCATATGTGTCGGTTTCTGATTATTGATCAACTCTATCAGCGTATTCGTAAATCCAAACTGAGCATTGGTATTACCCCCTTTACTTGTAATACGAGGGCTGCGTACGAGTGCATAATAGGCCCGAAAAACCAGCGCCATGGCATCTAATAAGAATAACTTTTTTTGCATATGGCAAATGTACTTTTTTAGAGGTTTACTTTTTAAGTAAAATGATAAAGCTATTAAGATAAACCATAGGGTTATATTTAACGTATATTTTACAAAACCCAGATTTTGACAACTGCCTTGGTTATTTTCAGCAGGCTACCTAAAGCAGAAGCTGCTGTAAAAACAATTACCGGAAAAGCTGATTTAGATGAAAAACTCTGGAATAATTTGTATGTACATACAAAATCAATAGCAGAAGCATCGTTTTTACCCGTTTTTAATTTTACCGAAAAAGAACAACAAGGCAATTCTTTTGCAGAAAAAATAATTGCTGCCTCTGAAACTATATTTAATAAAGGCTTTGATAATATAATATTGATCGGAGCCGATACGCCAGATCTTAAAGCAAGCCATATTTTAAATGCTGAAAAAGAACTTGCTGTAGGAAAAATGATTGTTGCCGGTCCAGATAAGAGAGGAGGCATTTTTTTACTTGGTATAAATAAAAAGGCATTTTGTGAAAAAGCTTTTCTGCAATTTCCATGGCAAACAAGAAACTTATTTTCAGCTTTAAAGAAATATGCTGAAAAATTCTCCCATACTTTTTTTAACTGTACACTGCAGGATGTCAATAATTGCAAGGATGCATTTGCTTCTGCGAACGCATATTTCTCTAATGTTTCGTGGCGCATCTTTTTATATAAATGCATAAAGGAACCTGCTTTTTTTCTTTGCTATAATTTTGTACAACTTCACCTTACTGCTTTGCAATACTGCAAGGGGTTAAGATCTCCTCCCGTATTTTCTCTTCTTTAAAAACTTTTCTTTCCCCCATAATTTTTATTAAAAATATTTCATGAAAAAATATATTACATTATGCATTGCTATATGCGTATCCTTATCACTATCTGCTCAACTAAATTTTAAAATGAAACTGGTGGACGGCTTACTGGAACAACCGGTGAAAAATTTCTCTATACAGTTGAAGGATGTAAAAACAGGGTCGATATATTCTGCAACTAGCGATGATAAAGGTGTTGCAACTTTTACAGATATACCTGCAACAGGAAAATACACAACAATAATATCGGCAACAACAGGATATGTTGGAATAGATGAAAATGTGACTATCAGTCAAAATTACCAGGCTACTACTTTTTATATTACTCAAATAAAATCTGCGAGGCTTGATGAAGTAATTGTAAATGCTAATAAAAGAACGTCGATAAACCGTAAAGATGCTACGGTATCATCTTACATTACAAAAGCAGAAATAGAAGCTTTACCGGTGGAGGGAAGAGATATTACAAAAAGTTTTATCAGGCTGCCAAATGTAACTTCTGCAACCTTAGGATACAATGAATCTCCACAGATTTCAATAAATGGCGGTAATCCAATCTTTACCAATTACCTGATTGATGGCATGGATAACAACGAACGTTTTTTAGGTAACGTAAAATTTAATACACCATTTGGTTTTACTGAGAGCGCTACTATTCTCACCAATAATTATTCTGTAGAATATGGAAATACAACTAATGGAATTGTAAATGTAAGCACACGTTCGGGCACAAATAATTTTTCCGGGGAAGTGTTTTACGTCACCCGCCCGGGAAAGATAATTGACAGTAAATCTTCTTTTGCAGGTCTTGATCTTTATGGTAACCCGGTTAAAGATGGCTTTCAAAGGCAGCAGCTTGGTGTAGGTTTTGGCGGAGCCATAAAAAAAGATAAAACTTTTTATTACGTAAATTTTGAGCAGACAAATGATATAAAAGATAATTTATTAAACTCGCCAACACTGGGCATAAACCAAACAGTAAAAGGGAAAAATTATTTTTCTTATGGCTCTGCAAAAATTGATCAGTACTGGAATAAAAATATTCACAGCAGCCTTCGTGCAAATGTTGGTGTTTTTGATATTGATGTGCAGGCCGGTGGTTTATCAGGTGGTGTATTGTTTCCTTCGGCAAGCTCAACACAAAAAAACCGTAGCTGGCTTTTTGCTTTAAAAAATGATTATAAAATTTCTTGCAGGCTTACCGGCGAAACAAATTTTCAAACATCTTATTTCCGCTGGGATTACAGGGATAATCCAAAATATGGCGAACCGGGTGCTACTGTACAATCACCAACTGGTATAGCGATTGCTACCATCGGGCCACAAAATTATATTTTTGATGATAAAGAATATACACAACAGTTTCAGCAAAAATTTAAATACAGTGTTGGCAAACATGCGCTGAAAGCCGGTGTGGAATTCACTTCGTCTAACTTTAGTTTGTTGGGTGCCGGAAATTCAAACGGGTATTATACCGTTAAATTAACCCAGGCGCAGATAGACGCTTTAAAAGCAAAAAATTTAGGAACAGCTCTTGACATAAAAGATATTCCGGCAGATGCACAGGTAGTAAATTACCAGGTAGACCTGGATAAAAAAGTTTTTGGTACAACTCAAAACGTCTTCAATATTTATGTAGAAGATAATATAGAAGTTACAAAAAAATTAAATTTTACTGTCGGCCTTCGGTACGATTATGATAATCTTTCAAAAGCAGGGGGTACAAAAGGGGATAAAAATAATCTTGGCCCACGAACAAGTTTTAATTATAAAATAGATGAGAACAACATTATCCGTGGTGGCTTTGGTGTTTTTTATGATAAAGTAAAATACTCTGTTACCAGTGATAATTTACAGTTCAGCAACAACTCTCCAAACTTTAAACTGGAGTTGATGGAACTTCAGCGCTTAGGTAAGTTGGATCCAAGTGCAGACCTTGACCGCATTACACATGATGGAAATCTAAAAGCATTTTACGACCAGGGTGCAGCACCGGCATTTGGCCAGGGGCCAACAGCAGAGCAGGCTTCAGGTAACCGTGCTTTACAGTCAGGCGCCAACTTCCGCATAAAAAATCCAAATGGTTATCAGAATCCATATTCAGATCAATACACTTTAGGGTATGAAAGAAAGATAACGAATGAGATCAGTTTCTTAGTTGATCTGAATTATGTAGCAACGAATAATCTTTTCCGTATAAGAAATATAAATGCTGCCTCCTCTTATCCACTTAACGATCCGGCAACAGCGGTGCCAAGAACAACAGCAAATGCAAACCAGACAAGGCCTGTGCCAATAAAGACAGTGAACGGTCAGTTTGTAGCAACTATTAATGGTGTTGATTATAGCGGTATCGGCAGAGATGTATTTATGACTGAAACAAGCGGCAAGGGACGTTACAAAGCTTTGAATCTTACTTTGGTAAAAGCAAAAGCGCAGGATGATAAAATTTCTTACCGCTTTGTTTATACTTTATCACAATACAAAACGGATGATGAAGGAATAAATGTAAGGGCAAATGATAATAATAATTTTGATGCAGAATACAGTTATGGCGATAATGACCGCACCCATGTGTTCAGCGCCTTGGTTACCTGGTACCCGATCAACAACCTAACACTTACGCCTACACTCTTATTTCAGAGTGGACAACCGATAACAAGATATGCTGATGCAACAAAGTTTGGCGGCGTTACAGATCTGAATGGCAATGGAGAATTATCTTACACAGGTTCCGGCCCGGCAGATTACCAGCCGGGAGAAACAAGAAATAACGGCGGACGTTTGCCTTCATCTACAACTTTTGATTTTTCTGCCAAGTATAAAATAAACATAAATAATAAACCCACGTTGGAAATTTCTGCAGATGTTTATAATATATTGAACACAGTAAATCTGAGTGGTTATGCTACAGCAAGAGGCGGGAGCAACCAGGTACAGATAGGGCCAAGCAGCCTGAACAACCTTACAATAAGAGGTTCTGCACCACCAAGACAATTTCAGTTTGGAGTGCGGTATTTATTTTAAAACAGATTAACATTCAAATCAAAGTCAGCCTGAGCTTGAAGGCGGTTTAAAAAACTTAAGCCGTCTTCGGCAAGATCATTTTTTTAATGCTTTTTATAAAATCTTGTTATTTCATGAAAGCATAAATTTACACAACAACAAAACCACAATATCTATAATGCAATTTCTTTTAAGACTAAATTTTATTTTTATAACAGCGCTCGTTTTTACTGCCTGTAATAATAAATCCACAAAGCAGGAAGACCTTACAAAGCTAAGCTGGGAGCAAATTCTAGCAGAAGCAAAAGGAACAACCATCATAATGAACATGCACCAGGGCGATAAAAAAGCCAATGCCTATATGAGCGATTATGTAGTGCCATCATTAAAAGCACAGTATGATATTACGCTGAAAGTAATCGGCGGGCAGGGCAAAGAGATCATCAATAATATAATGGCAGAAAAAGAAAGTAACACTACTGTTGGCCAAACAGATCTTTGCTGGATAAATGGTGAAACCTTTTACCAACTTCGGCAGATAGATGGTTTGTATGGCCCATTTGTGCAGCAATTGCCGAATGCAAAATATATTGACTTCACTGATCCATTGATAAAATATGATTTTCAGGAAGAAGTAAAAGGATTTGAAACGCCATGGGGAAAAGCATTTTTTTTGGGCGTTATAGACACTGCAAGAGTAAAAAAAATGCCGGTAGCCATGCAGGATTTTGAAGCATACTGGCAGGCACATCCCGGTAAGTTTACCATTCCGCAGGATTTTATGGGACTTACTTTATTAAAAAGTTGGCTGATAGAATTAGCCGGTGGCATACAAGAATTGAATGGGCCTTTTAACGAAGAAAAATATAAAAAATATTCTACACAGCTTTGGGATTTTGTCAATCGTAATAAAAAGAATTTTTGGAAAAATGGTGAAACATTTCCGGCATCTGCTGCACCTATTGCACAAATGTTCAGCAGCGGCGAACTTGATTTTACTTTTGCTTTTGGCAATTCAGAAATAGATAAAAAAGTGGCCGAAGGTTTATTTCCGGCAACATCGAAAGCATTTATTTTAAAAGCCGGCTGTACAAATAATACCAATTATCTTGGCATTACATACAACTCCGGCAATAAAGCCGCAGCAATGGTTGCATGTAATTTTATGATATCGCCGGAGGCACAGGTAAAAAAGAATAATTTTAAAATATGGGGTGGTAGTATGGTGTTGGATTATGATAAGCTTGATAAAAAATGGCAGCAGGAATATGATAGCTTGCCAAAATTGAAATATGGGCTGAGCGATGCAGAAATAAAAGCAAGATCAATACCCGAAACGGTGCCTGAATACATGATAAAAATTGGAGATGATTTTAGGAAATTTGTAATTGATGCCAAATAGAATGAATGAAGATTAAAACAAGCAACAGCATTTCTTTTTTATTACTGGTCGTGTTTGCAATTATTCCTTTGCTACTTGGCCTGGGTTATGCGCTGTTGTATAGTTTTGGGATTGTAGGTGTTTTAAACCATGGCTTTACTTTACAAAACTGGGAAGCTGCTTTTGCAAATAATGAAGTGTTATATTCTTTTTTTTATACAGTAGGGTTAAGTTTAGTTTCTCTTTTTTCATGTGTTTCTACAGGCATTTTTCTTGCATTGTATTTTGGAAAAAAATTACAAAAGGGTATCGGATCTTATATTATTTATCTGCCGATGGCTTTTCCTTCGGTGGTAGCGGCATTTTTCTTTTTTCAATTTTTGAGCAATGCTGGTTTGCTTTCCCGGCTGTGTTACAAGCTGGGTCTTATTAAGAGTGTTACTGATTTTACAAACCTGGTAAATGATCAATATAGTATTGGCATTATTGCTGCCCAGTTTTTTCTAACACTACCAATTTTTGTGTTGCTATATATATCTATTATTGCAAACGAAAATATAGAACGGCTTTCTTTACTGGCAACATCGCTTGGTGCAAGAAAGTCACAGGTGCTTTGGCGGATCACCATTCCGGCATTGCTTAAAAAAAGTTTTCCAACTATCGTACTGTATTTTATTTTTAAGCTGGGCACTTATGAAATTCCATTGCTGCTTGGTCGTAGCAGTCCCGAAACGGTTTCTGTACTGATCGTACGCAAAATGCAACGTTTTAATTTAATGGATATACCACAGGGTTATGTGGTTGCAGTAATTTATGCTTTGCTGGTAATTGTATTATTAATATTCAGTTTTAAATCTTCCCATACGGTTGCCGATGCATAAAAAAAGAACCATATCATTGTTTCTGCTGGTGATCTATTGTGTGTTGCCCATCCTTGTATTGTTTGCACTGTCTTTTTCGTTGAACTGGGTATATCCCAATATTTTACCGCAAACTTTTACCCTGCGCCACTGGAAAGAATTTTTATTTGATGGAAATGGGTTACAGCAAAGTTTTTTTAATTCATTGACAATATCTTTGTTTGTTGCTTTTACATCTACACTGTTAGGCTTTATCTGTAGCAAATGGATTGCTTATCATAAAAGAAGGCGTTTATTACTGCTCGTTACATATTTTCCTTTTGCACTTTCGCCGGTAATATTTGCTATCTGCCTAAAGTTTTATTTTTTAAAAGCGGGTCTGGCAGGCAATCTGCCGGGGATTATCATTGCACAACTGATCATTGCTTTTCCTTACGCCACTATTTTTTTTACCAGCTTCTGGAACAAGAGCATTAAAGATTATAGTAACATTGCCAGTACTTTGGGTAGTTCGCCATTCAATAGTTATCTTAAAATAATTTTTCCACTGGCCAAATCATTTTTGCTCACCGGCTTTTTTCAATGCTTTATTATCAGTTGGTTTGAGTATGGCCTTACCAATATCATTGGTTACGGTAAAGTACAAACGCTAACAATTAGGGTTTTTCAATTCATCGGCGAGGCGAATATTTTTTATGCAGCGCTGAGCAGTTGTTTATTAATATTGCCACCAGTAATTTTATTATGGGTCAATAAAAAATTTGTAGTGCATCAAACAAGATAAATGTACCTGGACATAAAAAAAATATCAAAGGCTTATGGCGACAGAAAAGTGTTGCAGGGTATTTCGTTGCAGGTAGCTGCTAACAGTACCATCAGTATTTTGGGTAAAAGCGGTTGTGGAAAATCTACTTTATTAAAAATAATTGCAGGTATAGAAAAGGAAGATACCGGTACTGTTTTTTTGAATGATGCCAACATCAGTAATAAAAAACCCAACGAACGTAATATCGTATATCTTTTCCAGGAGGCATTGCTATTTCCGCATCTGAACGTTTTTGAAAATATAGCTTTCGGACTAAGGATCAGGAAAGAAGACAAGCACCAAATAAAGACAAAAGTGGAATACCTACTGCAAAAACTGGATATAGAAAAGGAAGCGTATAAAATGCCGGGACAAATATCGGGCGGACAAAAACAAAGAGTTGCATTTGGCCGGGCCATAATTATTAACCCGCCTTTATTATTATTAGATGAACCATTTAGTAGCTTAGATGTAGAAACCCGGGAAAATATGCAGCAATTGTACAAGATAGTTGCTGCAGAATATAACATTACTTCTTTGTTTGTAACACACGATCTGAAAGAGTGCCTGGTAATGGGAGATAGAATTGCTTACATGGAAAATGGCGCACTAACGGTGTATAACAACCGAAAAGATTTTATCGAGGATATTAAAACAGGTGTAAAAGGAGAGATCAGTTTCTGGAACACTTTATAAATAATAAACATCTTTCTGTCAATGTTTCAACGAACTCACATCACGAAGAGATGTCAGCCTGAGCTTGTCGAAGGCGGGTTAACCTAGTAAGAAAAATTATAATTAAATAATTATGCCAAACGAATTCGATCACTATCAAACATTGTACTGGGTATTTACACAATTATGTAATGATAAATGCGGCCACTGCTACAATAATTCCGGGCCGCATGGCCAGCGCATGACAGAAGAAGATTGCCTTAATATTATTGCGAATCTTCCGGCTAAAATTGATAAAATAATTTTAAGCGGTGGTGAGCCGCTGGCAGAAAGAAAACAATTGTATTTAATTCTTGATACGCTTACTGCAAAGTATGGTATGGATCAGCGCATACACATACAAACCAATGGCGACCTGATGACCGGAGAAATACTGGATACTTTATTAGCCAAAGGAATAAAGAGCATCAACATTGCCAGCCTCGATCGTTTTCATAAACATGAAGGGAGCAGGCTGGGAATCTTAAAAGAATTGTTCGACAGCCGTGGAATGGTAGATATGATCCCATTAAAAAAAGCAGATAAGAATGTAGTGATACATGATGAATGGAAAACCTATTCTTATTTTGGGGCAAATGAAGAAATTTGGCTTGGCGGCAATTGGGCACGTGGAAGAGCTTATGAGAACGGAATATGGATGCAAAATCCGGATCATAATTTTTGTGCAATACAATCCGGTGCAAAAAACTTTTTAGGTGGTCACACAGATGTGATACAGGAAGTAAGTATACAATTGTGGGCTATCAATCCATGTTGCCCGGGTACAAAAACACCCATGGGCGATGCCCGTAAAGAAAAAGTTACTGATGTACTTACACGAATGAAAACATCACCAATATTTCAACAATTGAATAATGGGGAACCATATAAAATGGGCGAAAGTATGGGCATTACAGAAGCTTTTGCAAAAGAGCGTGGGAAAGACCTAAAAAATATCTGCCTCTGGTGCGATGAATTTTTTGAGCATCATTACAGCATGAAAACTTTAGCGCAATACGATGAAAATGAAGTGAGAGCAATACATTAATTATTTAAAAAACCTTTTCTCCTTTTTTGATCCACATGCCAAATTTTTTATTGAAGGCATGAATTTTTTCTGTGGGTGATTCTGCAGCATCTACAATTTCATGACCCTGATTTTTCCATTCAAAAATGCCACCGTATAAATTCTGCACATTGCTGTAGCCTTCACTTATAAGCAATCTTGTTATTTTTTCACTCCGCAACCCTACCGAGCAATAGACAATTATCGCTGCGTCTTTTTTTATCTTTTCAACAGAAGAAATATTAAAATCATTAAAGCCCACAAAAGTTGCTTTTGGCAAATGACTCACTTCGTATTCTTCTGTTTCCCGGCTATCTAAAAATATTTTTTCGCTCATTACTTTATGTGCTTCCGCAATGGAAACGGCAGGCACATCATGCTTCAGCATTTTTTTCAGAAGCCTTCGCTTCCACCAACTATCAATGCCGTATTTTTTCATTTGTGTTTCAAAAGTATACACTAATGCAGCTTAATAAATTAAAAATATAAAAATGATTTTGGCGCTCAGCAATTGTATTTTAATCAGCATTTGTCCGGGCTGCTTTGGGCTACGCTTCGCTACGGCCCTGCTTTCAGCAGGGCTTCCCCGCCGCATCCCGCCGCTTTTCAGCAGTTAAATCATTGCTCAGCTTTTACCGTAGCGTACTATACTTTATAATCTAAAATTTATAAACTATACCCGGCATCATTCTTCCAAAATTATATTCCAGGTTAAATGAAAGCTGTGCTTTTTTTGCAGCCTGCGTTTTTATTTTAGCAAAGCGGTGATAATTATTTACTACCTGCCTTCCGGTAAGGTAACCCAATGCAGCACCCACTAATACATCGGTGGTCCAATGTTTATTTTCTGTAATTCTGCTTAGGCCAATCAACGTTGCGGCACTATAAGCAATAACAGGTACCAATGGTTCACTGGCATATTCTTTTGCAAATACGGTAGCTGCTGCAAAAGCCACCGTCGTATGACCAGATGGAAAACTACTGTTTGTACGTTTGCCACCGGCATCTTTGGATGTTTTTCCAAAAGGTCCTTTAAAAGAGGGTTCTGCTTCCTGGTAAGCGCCGTATGCACTCGGCCTCGTTCTTCCGGAAACGGTTTTTAAAACTGCTTCAATAATACCTCCTGTTACATAAGCCTGGGTAGCAAGCAAAGTGGTTGTTTTTACTTTTTGATTTTTAACAATAAGCCCATAGGTACCAAATGCTGCAAGTGTATATACCTCATACAAGCCGCCAAACTTGCTTACATAATTACTGGTGTTTCTTACAGCGGTACTATTTGTCCTCAGTTTCAATGCTTGTTTTTGAATAGGCTCATCCGCAAAACCCGTAGCAACTGTCACAGCGGAAAAAATGCCGAACTTTTTCCAGTCCTGCCCGGTCATGTGGAAAGGCTTTGTAAAGCCTTGCTTAAGATTGCTGCCCAGCAAAATAAAATAATCCCGAAATGAAAGTTTCGTTACATCATTATACGCAGCCTCTTTTGTATTATTTACCTGGTAACCGGTACTGTCCGTTTTTTTCTGTAAACTATCCAGTTTGTGTATCAGCGTATCTGCTTTTTGTGTCTGCTGAGCGCATACACTACCGGTAGCAAAAAGAATATTTATAAATAAAACGATATTTCTGAATTTCATATGGAAGCTTTCGTCAAATATTTGATTAGAATCTGAATACATTCTGTAAATTATGGCATGGTGGAAATAAAATTATTAACATTATTTATAATATTCTGAATGTTTACAGTTTTGTGTTATTAATTGCAACGCTCTAAAAAGCCAGACATGAAAATATTAATTGTTGAAGACGAGCCCGGTTTAAGCAGCAGCATTACTGCTTACCTGCACAATGAGCAATTTATTTGTGAGATAGCTGCTACTTATGCAGCTGCCGTAGAGAAAATAGAATTGTATGAATATGCCTGTATCATTTTAGATATCACATTGCCCGGGGGCAATGGCATTGATCTTCTTAAAAATTTAAAAGCAAATAATAAATCAGATGGTGTTTTGATCATCTCTGCAAAAAATTCGCTGGATGATAAGCTGGCCGGCCTTAAAGCCGGTGCCGATGATTATTTATCAAAGCCATTTCATTTGCCGGAGTTGGCAGCAAGGGTAGCTGCTATTATACGGCGTCGTTCATTTGCCGGAAAAAAAACAATTGCTATTGGCGATCTGGAAGTAGATGTAGATGAAAAATGGGTGAAGTTTAATGAGCATATAATAGATCTTACCAGGAAAGAATATGATCTCTTTATTTATTTTTTAAGTAATAAGAATAGGGTGATCAACAAGGGCGCTATTGCGGAACATTTATGGGGCGATGATATGGATCTTTCTGATAACTACGACATGATCTATGCTCATATTAAAAACCTCCGTAAAAAAATTCAGAATGTCGGTGGTCCCGATTATATTAAATCCGTTTATGGAATGGGATATAAATTTACTGTATAAATAATAATGAAATTATTATATAAATATAGCCGCATCAACCTCGTCGCATCTGTAATTATTTTTTTGTTGGCCAGTGTAGCATTTTATTTTTTACTTCATTTTATTTTTATAAAACAATTGGATGATGACCTGCACGTAGAACTAAATGAGGTGGCAACTTATATTTCCAGGAACAATGCCCTGCCGGAAATTATTCCTTCAGAAGATGAAATTACTTCATACCAGTTTTCTTCCGTTTATTCTCAAAAGCAATACCTGAGAACTTTAGAAATGGGTGATGGCGATGAAAAAGAAAATTACAGGCAACTGCAATTCTGTGTTAGTGTAAATGGTAAAAATTACAACGTATTTATTTCTAAATCCCTGGAGAATACCGATCATATTATCCGGTCTGTAATATTGGTATCTGCTATTACCATTTTACTCTTATTAATAGCATATTTTATAATAAATCGTATTGTACTAAGACGTTTATGGAAACCGTTTTACAGCACTATGGCCTTAATGAAAAAATACCGCATCGGCCACGGCGGGCTACCTGAGTTTGAGCAAACTGATACAAATGAATTTACTGAATTGAATGCTACGCTGGTAACCACTATGAAGGATGCTGAAAGCGAATACCGAAATCTGAAAGAGGTTACAGAAAATGCTTCGCATGAAATGCAGACACCCGTTGCAGTTATACGCTCAAAAATGGATGTGCTGATTCAGGACGAAAACTTATCTGAAAATCAGAGTAAAATAGTACAGGAAGCATACACCGCTATTCAGCGGCTGACCCGGTTAAACCAGGCGTTGCTGCTATTGAGTAAAATTGAGAACAAACAATTTGCCGCAACAGAAACCGTAGCACTGGATAAAATACTGGAAGAAAAACTGGTTTCATTTAAAGAGATACTGAACAATAAACAATTGAATATTGCTGCAGAAATAAAACCGGTAAATGTTCAGATGAATGCAGCATTGGCAGATATATTATTTAATAATTTATTAGGCAATTGCATAAGGCATTCGAATGCGGGAGGAGAAATAAAAGTAATATTAGCTGACAAAGCCATTGAGTTTGTGAACGGGCCTGCAGAAAAAATGCTTGAACCTAAAAAGATCTTTACACGCTTCTATAAAGGTGGTAGCAATACTGATCAGCATGGGCTTGGGCTGGCAATAGTAAAAGAGATATGCCTGGTATCAGGGTTTTCTATTGAGTATAAGTTCCAGAATAAAATGCACTCTTTTATTGTTGTGCTGTAATTTCCGGCGGCTTTATTTTTTCTTCTTTACGATGAATTATTCTTAAAAAGGTGGGAAGTACAATTAATAATAATGGCAATGCAAAGCAAAGGCCGCCAATAACGGCAATGGCTAAAGGCTGATGCAATTGTGCTCCGGCACCAATGCCCAATGCCAGTGGCATTAATGCAATGATAGCTCCTAGTGCTGTCATAAGTTTAGGCCGAAGTCTTGCACTAATAGCATACACAATGCTTTTTTCTGTGGTCATGGTTTGCTTTGCCTGTAAGTATTGCTGATAAGTAAATATGGCGTTTTCGCCAATAATTCCTACTATCATGATAATACCTGTGTAACTGCCAACATTCAATGGTGTACCCGTTATGTATAGTGCCAGTAACGATCCGGCAACACCCAATACCGCTAATAGAATGATAAAAAAGGATACAGTAATTTCTCTGAATAAGGCAAGCAACACAATGAAGACTAACAAGCACGCAGCCAGCAGAATATAAAGTAACTCTCTGAAGGCCTGTTGCTGCTGTGCGTAAGAGCCACCGTATTCAATATGAAATCCGGGTGGTAACGAAGTCTTACTTTTTATTGATGCCTGAATCTCTTTTAAAGTACTACCAAGGTCACGGTTATCAAGTCTTGCCGTCACTACACCTATCATGTTTTGATTTTCTCTTTCTATCTGCGCTACTCCCGGCTGTAGTTTTATATCTGCAATAGTGTTAATAGGTTTCAGTAAACCATTCGGTAAAAAGATATTACCTTTTTCAAGGGATGATACATTTGTTCTTTGTGCATCAGGGTAAAGCATGCGGATATTTACCAACTGCTCTTTTTCCATCAATGTGCTTACCACTGCTCCCTCCAGTTGTGTTTGCAATTGAAACTGGAAATCTGCAGGTGTTACCCCAAACTGTGCCAGTTTTGCTACATCCGGGTGCACCGCTATTTCCGGCCCCGCAATCATAATTCCGTCGAACACATCTGCAGTACCTTTTACATCCGTTACAATACCAGCTACATTTTTAGAAAGCTCTTGTAAAGTTTGCTGGTCATTTCCATAAATTTTTATTTCGATTGGTTGCACACTACTCATGAGGTCGCCTAGCATATCTCCTATCACCTGCCCAAAATCTACAGTAAGTTGAGGTAAAGATGATTCAATCTGGGTACGTATTTCTGAGGATACATCATCTGTAGTTTTATCTCTTTTCTTTTTTAAATTAATGAGATAATCACCCCTGTTAGGTTCTGTTATAAAAAACCCCATTTGTGTTCCCAGGCGGCGGCTATAGCTTTGTACCTCTGGTTGTTTTTGTATAATACTGTCCACCAGTTTCAACATGCGGTCGGTTTCTTCCAGGCTTGTACCCGGCGGACTGTTATAATCCAGCACAATGCTCCCTTCATCCATCTCTGGTAAAAATCCAGACGGAAGTTTGCCCGGCAGTAACCATATCAGTACCGCACAAACGCAGGCAAATATTAATCCCAGGTAGACATGTTTTATAAAAAATAATATCCAACCGCTTCTTTCCGTACTTACTTTATGTTGCTCCGGAACATGTTTTTTCTTTTTTGCAGGGAATATTAAAAATAAAGCAGGAAGCACTAACCAGGTTACCAGGAAAGAGGCTGTTAAAGTAATGATCATGGTAAACGCCAACACTTTAAAATAAGCGCCGGCTACACCAGTCATCAATACAAACGGGATAAAAATTACTATGGTGCTTAAAGAAGATGCAACCATTGCAGGAAATAAATAGTGGATGGCTTTACTTACAACAATTTTCATATCCTCCCCCGGAAATTCTTCTTTTATCCGGTGGATCTGTTCCGTGACAATTACAGCATCATCTATCATCAGGCCGATTGCTGCTGCTATTGCACCCAAAGTCATGATATTGAAAGTATAGCCAAACGCATACAGCCCGATAAGTGTAAGCCCCAGGGTTGTCGGGATAGTTAGCAACACTGCCAGGCTCGATTTCCAGGAACGTAAAAAAACAATTACAACAACGATGGCTAACAGCAGACCGATCCATAATACATCTTCTATACTCTTTACACTTTCATTTACAAAATCTGATTGTAAATAGTAAGGCGTTATTTTAATATCTTTTGGTAAAATATTTTTTAGCTCTTTTAATTTTTTAAGAATGTCATCATTAACCTGGATGAGATTTGCAGAGGGTTGTTTTATAACGGCAATCAGTGGAACATCTTTACCATTGGCATTTATTTTTACATATTCTTTAGCAGCGGCTATTTTTATATCTGCAACATCTTTAAGCAGTACCACTCTTTTGGAAGAGTTAAGCACCACCAGGTTGCTCAATGCATCTTTTGTGTTGATCGCATTATCCGTGATGGTGAGGTAAAGTCGGTTATAATCGCTGATGTAACCATTCGATTGCAGTACATTAGCCTGTGACACTACTGTGCTGATCTGCTGTGGTGTAATACCTAATTCACTGAGTTTATCCTGCTTTAATAATATTTGGTATTCTTTTGTTTTACCTCCGGTAACAGCAATATCTGCTACACCGGACACAGAAGATAAAAATGGTTTTACCTGGAACTGTGCGATTTTTTTTAATTCAATAGGTGAGCGGTTGCCCTCGATACTAAAGCCCATCACCGGTAGTATGGAAGGATTCATTTTTTCAACAGAGATCTGGGTGCCTGTTAAAAGATCGTTGCGGATATTATTGATCAAAGATTCCAGTTGTAGTTGGGCAACATCTATATCTGCATTCCATTTTAGGAAAACAGAAATTTCACAACTCCCTCTTGATGTTGTACTGCGGATGTAATCAAGTCCCTGTGTTCTTTTTATAACATTTTCCAATGGCACTGTAACTGTTACCATCATTTTATCTACTGGTAGTTGGCCGGCATCTGCTATTACTTTTAATTTGGGAAAAGTAATGTCGGGAAATAATCCCGTCTTTAAATTCGAATAACTAAAAAAGCCTGCCAGTATAACGATAACGGCTAGCCCAAGTAATGTTTTTTTATGATAAGAATGATATTGCGTCATTCTCCTTTTGATTTAGTTTCTTTTTCGCCGGTTGTTACCAACGAGGAATCGGATAACCCGTACGCTCCTTTCACTATAATGCGGTCATTTATATTGACTCCTGAAAGTATTTCTATCAGTGAATCATGTTGCAACCCGGTTTTAACCGGCATTTTTATAGCCAGTGAATCATTCACCATCTTCATTACCCAGAACTCATCCTGTGTTTCACTGGTTTGTATTGCTTCAAGCGGTAGTGCAACTGCCTGCTGGCTTTGCTTTACAGGGATTCGCACGATCAGGTTCATATTTTCGGGTAACAAACTATTGCCGGAAAAACGGATAAGATAAGTTTGAGTTTGCGAAGCAGAATCTATGTAAGGTACTTCTTCCCGTATCACAGCGCTGATCACTTTTCCATCCGGAAACTGCACCGAACAATTCTTTCCTTTGTAAACATCTGAATGGTACTCATAAGGAACATTTACTGCAAGTACCAGCGAAGCTGGATCGGTGATATTGGCTAACACATCACCCTCATTTACAAAATCTCCTTTGCTGTAATTAACCGCAGTGAGGATGCCAGAAACGCTGGTGGAAACATTTATAGGTATTTGAAACTGCCGGAGAGAAGGTTCTCTGCTATCAATATTTTTTAGGGCATCCTGTTCTTTTGTCTGAATGCTACAGAATATTGTGCCGGAAGAAATGTGATCGCCTGTCTTCCATCTCATACCGGTAATATAGCCCGTGATGTTTGCCCGTATCACTGATTTTTTTTGAAAAATAGTATTACCATTTAATTGTATAAAATCAGTAAAGCCCTGAGTGACAGGCTGCGTAATGGTTACGGCTGTTTTGGGCCTTTCGGTGTCATCGGTTTCACCAGCCTTTGTTTTGCAGGATGAAGCCAACAATGCCACGACAGAACTAAAAATAAATACAGCAGTATAGTGTTTCATGCCTGTTATTTAGTGATTGTAATAATTGTATAAATTAATGTATAGCAGAATATTTGTTTCAGCGATCGCCTTGTTCTTCTGCATCACATTATATTCCTGCAGGGCATTGATGTAATCCATTACAGTTACCTGGCCCTGCACTACTTTATCTTTAATAATATCTAAAAGCAATTGTTGTCTTTTGATCAGGGTTTCATTCGTAATAATGGTTTCCTGCCATTGAGCTATCTGCTGCTTTGCAATTCGCAGATTATTCTCAAGCACTAATGCAGCATTATCCCGGTATATTTTCTGATTGTTGATTAAAATTTCGGTAGAGCGGTCATTCAGTTTCCGCTGGTGCCCATCGCTTATGGGAATGGCAACATGTACAACAGCACTTACACCTACATTGCGGTACGCAGTGGAGAGATCAGTTGCATTTATTCCGCCGGTGCCTATCACGCTCACCTGCGGCCTGTATTTATTATTAAAAACATTTTGCTGTGCAACAAGGTTAAGACTATCCAATGCAAATTTTTGCAGGTAATACCTTTTTTCAGGCGTAGGCTTAACAAAAATATCTGGCTTTTGAAGGGTGTAAGTGGCCGTATCATTTATCAATGCCAGGTTTTTCAACAGCTCAATTCCATTTGTATAAGCATAGTGCATCTGCTTCAGATCATTTTCTGCATTCAGCAATTGAATATCTAACAGCAGAAAATCATTTTGCTGCAACAGGCCTTTTTTTACCAGCGCTTCTACCAGAGGCTTTCTGTCTCTGAGCATGTCAATGATCTGTTGCAGGTAATAAGTTTGTTGTAAGAACTGGTAGCTGATGATGTATTGATCAACAATGGCTTTTTCTGCATCATACTTTGTTTGTAAAGAAGTGTTTACTGCAAGATCGGCCTGCGCTTTATTTTGTGCATACAGGTTATTGATGGTGGCTTTATTTAAAATATTGACAGCTACATTTAATTGGCCGGCATACAGTCCGCCATTTGTAATGCCAACGTCATAGCCATATGCTTTTGCAGAAGGATTGTTTGTAATACTAATGGGTTTGCCGTTATCATTAAAAAAAGGCGCAAATAAATAATCACCAGTTACACTTACCAGCGGTTTAATGTTTTGGGCCGTTATTATCTCTCTCTGAATTTTAAAATTTTCTGCAAGGTTGGTATTTTCTAAAAGCATTGGATTTTTTTGCAGACCTGAGCCAACAAAAAAGGAGAGATCTTTTTCCTGTGCAAAAAGATGAACAGGAAAAAGCAACAGCAGTAAAAAATATTTCTTCATTCCTTAATATCTATGCATAAAAATAAGTTATTCTCCTACTACCAACACCTGGAAACTGCCGGGCTTCATTTTTGCCCTGCCGGTTTGCCCTGCTGCTAATGGCTCAAACTCTGCAGCAGGTAAAAAAAGTTGGTGCGATGCCGGATCCAAAACAATGGTACGGGCGCTTCTTTTGGTAGTTACATTATCAGTAACAGTAAAACTATTTTTATCATTTTCATGTATCACTGTAATAGTTCCTTCGCCATTGGAAGAATAAATATTTTCCAATGCAGGGTCAAAAGCAACACCATCACATCCTTCTCCAATGGTCATTTTATCAATAATATGTCCGTTATCCGCATCAATGATCATTAATAATTTATCGCAACCAGCAAACAGGCGTTTTGTTTTCACATCTATTGCCAGGCCGGACGGCCCATCGCCGGGAGCAATACTCCAATGCTGCAATACTTTCATAGTTTTCATATCTATTGCAACGATCTCGTTTTTATCTTCAACGTTTACAAATACTTTTCCTTCGCCGTCAGATACTGCGGTCTCTGGTTTTCCACCGACATTAATACTGTCAATTAGGTTATTGTTTACCGGATCAATAATGCTTAAATTTTTGCTTCTGCCATTGCAGGTAATGATCTTTTTTGAATAAGGGTCAAACATAATGGCATCTGGATTTGCGCCCACTTTAATTTCGGCTAAAGACTTATTGGTATTCAGGTCAAATACAGTTACCGTATTTAATCTTCCGTTGCTGGTAAATCCTTTTTTATCTGCAACATCAAAAGCAATACCATGCACCCCGGCCGTATTTTCAATAATGCCCACAGAGTCGCCGGTGAGTTTATTTAAAATATTTACCTGCGAACCGTGGCTCACATATAGCCAGTTGTTGATAGGCCCTATGGCAATATAATCCCAGCCACCACTGCTCATAATGGGATAAGTTTTTAGCAGGTGGAATTTCTTTTCACCCTGTGAAAAAGCGATAATAGAAATAAAAACGAAGACGGTTAATACTGTTAGTCTTTTTTGCATGATAATAATTTTCTGGCGTGAGTATTTTATTGTTATATTTTTTAGTTCTTCATCTCAACCTGTAAATCTAAAAGGTAATTCTGAAGGCAATTTGAAGTAGGTAAATTGAGACAATTTATGTTCATAAAAAAAGGGAGAACTTTATGTCCTTCCCTTTATCATTAAAATTTATATTCCAGGTATGCCGGTAGCATTGCCCGCCAGGTTGGCCAGTCATGTTTCCATTCATTACCCCATACATCCAGTTCATGATTTATTCCTTTACTATTCAATACCCCGCTAAAATTGCGGGAGGCTTCGGGATCTTCATAATCGCCACTTCCGGTAGCAATATGTATATGATGGCTCTTACGGATATTATCAAGGTACCATTCATCGTTTAAATTAGGAATGTAATGTGCCGGCGAATTAAAGTAAACCTGGTCATCATAAAACCCTTTGGTATATTCTGTAAGATCATATACGCCGCTCATTGCAATTACGCCATTTATCAGGTCGGGGCGTTTTAAAAATAAGTTCATACTATGTAAAGCGCCAAAAGAGGCACCACAGGTGATGATCGGCGTTTCGTTTGAAGTATTTGTTTTTATAAAAGGAACTACTTCGTCAAAAATATAATTGTTGAATTGATTTTGCCGGATGGCTTTGTGTTCCCCCTGCATCTCATTGTTCAGCCAGCTTTCATTATTAATACTGTTGATAGAAAATATCCGCACTTTACCACTGTCAATAAATGGCGCTAAAGTATCCATTAACTGAAAACGTTCATACTCTAAATAATCAGCCGCTGCTGTAGGTACCAGTAATAATGCAAAGCCATAATCACCGTAGGCTGCTATGGGCATTTCTTTTTGCAAGGAAGGGCTGTACCAGCCGGATAATTCTCTTTTCATAAAAATTAATATTGATAGGCTGTAAATATAAAAACAAAAATCAATGATGGTAAAATTTAAGGAGGACAATAAATTTATTACACGAATTAGGCGAATCATTACCAATGGTCTTCATTATTGTTAATTAGTTTGACCTATTTCGGTGACATTTTTTACAGTAGCCGGACAGCGGGAAGAAATAAAACAGGAATTACAAGGATAGGCACGAATGGTTTATTATTAGTGTTAATTAGTGATATCTGTGGCTATTTGTCTCAAATGTTTAACAACTTTTAATACACAAAGTCTTTGATAATGAAAAAGCATTCCTATTTTTGTTAGCACTAAAATATGTAAACATGTCTCGTACCATTAAGTCAGTTTTGTTTGGGTTGTTGCTCTGTGCAGGATTTATTTCCTGCGAAAAGGAGTATAGTATAGAAAACGGTAATGGTACAGGACCAGTTGGAAGCGGTTCCGCTGTGTTTACATTTGTTGGTGCTCCCAATACATGTTCATCTCCGGTAATAAATGGCACCTATAAAGCAGGTACTGCAATGGGTGCAGGTAATACGGTAATATTAAATGTAAATGTAACAGTAGCCGGTACCTACACCATCAGCACAGGGAGTGTGAATGGTGTAACATTTTCAGCTACTTCTTCTTTCTCTGCTACGGGGCTACAAATTGTTCAACTTGTGGGCTCAGGCACCCCAGTTTCTGCAGGTCCTTTTAACTATACGCCGGGTACTTCAGGTTGCGCTTTTAGTATAACATTTGTTAGTAACGGCGGTATCAGTACTGGTACAGCTAATTATACCTGCACATCGTTGGTAGCAACTGGTACTTATACTCAAAATTCTACCTTGGGCACCAGCAATACATTAGTACTCCAGGTAAATGTCACGACAGCAGGTAGCTATTCAATTACTAATGGTCCTAATGACGGCTTCACTTTTAGCGGTAGTGGCAATCTGGCTCTCGGCGCACAAACAATAACTTTGGCCGGAAGTGGAATACCAGCACAGCCTGGTATAGCAACTTTTTCATTCGGTTCGGGTACTAACGTTTGCAGTGTAGATATTACTGTAGCATCAGCAACCGGTGGTGGAGCAGATTATTTAAAAGCCACTATAGGAGGAACAGCTATGACGTTTAACACAAGCCTTTCCGGTCAAATAGATAATACATCAGTTCCAAGTAGTTTAGATATTGATGGTTCGTTAAATTCAACTGCAACTGATGATTTGAGTATATCATTTAACAATACCTCTGGCATGATCACAACAGGGACATATAAAAATTTCTCTCCCTCCAATTTAGCCAGGTTTGGAGTGATTTATTATACAGATAATGCTGGTAATACTTATACTTCAAACCCTATTGATGCAAATGCTGCGACTTTTAATTTAACCACACTAACTGCCACTAACGCTACAGGTACTTTTAGTGGTACGGTTACCATAATCACGACAACTGGAAATGGGTTTGGTACCGCTACAAAAACTTTTACTAATGGCTCCTTCAGCGTTACTTTTTAAAATATAAAATTTTCAAATTAATAAGAATGGCTGCACACAATGCAGCCATTCTTTATTTACTATAGTTTACTTTTTATACTTTCCTATTCCATTACCCCTTCTTTAATTTCTGTCCACAATTCACGGTAACATTTAGCGGCATAGCTGCTGTTGGCAAATTCCATTATCGGCGCTTTGTGTATGCCCATCTTTTCTACATCGCTTAAGTAAGGTATATAGTTTTGGAAAAAACGTTTGTCTTTATACAACTCTTCCATTATTTCGTTGTGCATATTTTTACGCAGATCTGTCATGGTAAAAAAGCACATCATCTTGCTCATGTCCAGGTCTTTTTCTTTAAAATAATCTTTTACCATATGGTAAGTTCTTACTGATAAAGTGGTTGGTATTACCGGCATCAGTACAATATCTGCGGCGTTAAAAATATTCTCTGACAAGGTCGAAAAGCCCGGCGGGCAATCGATGAATACAAAATCATATTCCTGGTCTAATTGTTTTACCACACTTTTTAACCGGTTCTTATTGCCCTTCATTTCTTCCAGCATTATATCAAAACTTTTAGAAGAATTGTCTGCCGGTATCACATCCAGCAATTCAAAATCGGTAGAAAGAATAGCATTTTCAAGATCGGCATCTTTGGTAACCAGTTTTTTTATACCGTGGTTTACTTTTGGCTTTGCCTTATAATAAAAAGAAGAAGAACCTTGTGGGTCAATGTCCCAAAGAAGGGTTTTAAATCCATCGGCTGCGGCCAGGTAAGCAAAATTTACACAGCTTGCGGTTTTACCTACCCCGCCCTTTAAGTTGTACAGTGCAATAACTATCATATAATAATAAAGTTTTAGTGCTTGTAAACAATTGTATTTGAAAGATAATAAATTATTTGTGTAATGTATAATGTTTCAGGGTTGGACACTTCCTCAACTTGTAAAAATGCCATAGCAAGCTACTGTAAGGCTAAAAATCCTTATCCCATCGGCCTCCAAGTAAAAAAAATGCGTATAGAAACAAAAAGCCATCTGGGGAGATGGCTTTTTTAATGACAGTTAATTATTTCTTCTTCAGCGATAAATAATCCAGGTAGTATAATATTTTTATAGAGACATTATTATTCTGCGATGTTTTAAAAGTATTGTCCAGGTTTTTAAAATAGCCTCTTTGTAGAGAAAGATCATCCGGCACTATAGCATTTTTCCAAACGATATTTACAAAGCTACCGGGAGCAAATTGCCAGGTATAAACCATGTCAATATTAAAGAGATTTACATTATAATCTTTATTGCCATTATATGTGTTATTTGCTGCTAAAGTTCCGTCACTATTCAGTGTATAATATTGCCTGTAATTAACCTGGCTCCAGTAATGCCGGGCGGTAAACTTAATGGAAGAGTTTTTGCTAAAACTGTATTTTATGCCCAGCGAATTATCAACAGTATTGCGTTTGCGACTGCCAAAAATAATTTCGTTTGTTACAGCGTCAACATCTGCAAAACCTGCAATATTTGAAGAGGTAGAATAAGTGATGTTTTGTGACAAGGAAAATTTATTATTGAACCTGTATTTATGATAAAAATTAGTAAAACGGCTTCTTCCTGAAAACTGTTGTATAAAATTAAGGGACACATCCATTCCCCCGGAATATTTTTTTGCCTGGTTACTATTTAGCCAGATCTCAGCACCATTGGCAGAAGGATTTTTAAAAACTCTTCCGGCCTGCCTTGGCTCATAAAAATCATTTCCTTTTGTATCATAATGTGCAGACAAACCCACATCCCATAAATTTCTTAATGTACCGTTTACATTGCTGTTGATATTAAGGCTTTGAAAAGCGCCATCAGAAAAACGGTGACTGAGATTATTATTTAAATTAAAATAAAGATTATTGTACCATTTGTTTGGCTTCAGCCATTTGTACCCTATATAAAAATAATGATTTAGATAATCGTTGTTTGTAAAATATCCCAGGTCATTCTGTTGGTATTTATTATCAGTAAGCTCCTCCGAAAGTTGCATGTTCAGCCGTCCACCTGTTTTTGCTATCCCTACATTATTTGAATAGCCGGTGATACTTCCTGCAGCAGAAGTAATATTGCTTACTGCAAATTTTCCGTTTAAATTATAACTGTTCTTTTTATTATTGAGATCAAATACGCCGGCTGTTACATTGGCATCATAATCTTTTCCGCTTCTTATTACACTGGTGTTTATCAATGAGACAGAAGAGTTATTTTTTAAGGTCTGATCCAGCACAAAAATATTATAATTGGTTAGTGCGCCCGTTTGTACAGATCTTTTTTGATGAGATAATGTATCTTCTACCTCTGCGTACATGGCCTGGCTTACGGCATTAAAAAAACCAATGCCCAGGCCTTTTTGGTTGCGGCCTGAGATTTTTGTTGCATTGATGAGTTTACTTTCTGTAGGGTTGTCTACTACTATTTCATTTGAGTTTAAAGCCACATCATTTTTATGCAATGGCTCTCCACCCACACGGCGGGAGTAGAATAAATTTCCTTTATTAAAAAGTTCTGTACCCTCGGTAAAAAAGGGTCGGTTCTCTGCATATTTTACCTCGAAAGGTGTAAGATTCAAAACTTTTTTATCGCTCTGGACCTGCCCGAAATCCGGTATCAGCGTCATGTCCAATGTATAGTTTTGGTTAATACCGTATTTAACATCCATACCGCCATTCACAGATGCAGTTGTATTTTTTACACCCTTTATATTGTATGGATAATGATTTACGTACGTAGAAAAATAGGGAGAAAAAGAAAGCCGCACAGGAGGTTTTATATCAGTGATACCATCCCACACTCCTTCCTGGTTAATGAATCCGTTTACGGTAGGTAATACAGCATTCCACATAAATTGCTCCCCGGTTTTTTTACGACGGCGGACAATATTAAGTCCCCATGTTTTTCCTTTACTGCTAAAGCGTAATGCAGAATAGGGGATACGCATTTCAAACGTCCATCCATCTTTAACTATTTGAGCTTCACTATACCAAACAGCATCCCAGCTTGCATCTTCACCACCATTATTTCCGGTGTTGGAATATTTTGCATCGTACTGCTCTCCTAATGGCGTTACAAAAAATCCTGAGGCGTTTATTTTGTCGTAATAGGTATCAAATATTACTCCTACAAAATCATTGGCACCAATCTGGTCACGGCCAGCCAGTTCTCTTGAAATACTGTCCGGCGTTTGTTCGTAACAGTGACCTCCTATGTAAATGGAAGTATTATCATATAAAATAAAAACTTCGGTGCGGCTGGTATAATCTTCAGCTTTGCCGGCAGCAGGCCGGTTTTCTACAAAGTTGGTTGCTAAAGGAGCGTCCTTCCAGGCAACATCATCTAATTTACCATCTATCTTAATGGTACCGGTAAGCCGTTGGGCTTTCAGGTTTTTAATAACGGGTGGTGGCGACTGTGCATAGCTTTGAAAGCATATTGCTATACTCATAAACAGCGCCCATACAGTTTTATTAGTCATGGCTATAACTTTTTTTAGTAAGGCTGTACGAAATTAAACGTACAACCTCTGCAAAAGTTACCGCTCATCAAAACAAAAGTTTATTAGCAGTCCTTTAACAGGAATTGCTAAGCCAATAAAGTTTCTGATTCTGGATAATCATGCTAAAATAGATTTGATTGGAGCATAGGCGAAGTGTTGATTTGTATATAAATTTGAATAGTATAAATTAATAGAGGCGACTGCAATTAATTGGTTAAGAGCAAAAGTTAAAAAACACAACATGGCAAACTTTAAGCTATCACATTTCGGAGTACTTGATTCTGTAGCTTTGGATGAATATTATGAAGTTGACATTGACTTTAATAATAAACGGATACAGTTAGATTTAAACTTTGAAAATAAAGCGATAGAGTTAGAACGGCTGGAAATGGCTCATCGATTTATTGAAAATATAAGAATACACGACTTAAATAATAAGAAATATATAGAGCAGGATTTCGCTGATGAAGATGGAGATACCGTTGGGGAATATTTAGAACATCATATAGAAGAGCTGGCGACAGATGAACTAAACCAATTAATTGGATATAATACAAAAACTGTTGACCAATCAAAACTTCTTCTCAAAAAATTGTATTTAACCAGGGTTGGGTTGTACCCGGATAGTAAAGAGCAATTTGCAATCTTTGATTATACAATCGGGCCGGAATTGACAGATTATTTGGTGGTAATAAACACCGATGAAAACGGTAATCTTGATTATATAACAATGGAGAGCTAAAGAAACCCTTGCTAATAAAATTTCTTCCTCTAAGTTGCCCGAAGAGGACTTTCATCTATGTTTTTTTCCCATTGACTTTTTCTAAAAGCGCTTAATCCTAAAAGTTAGCTGCCTTCCTTTTTTAATTGTAATTTTAGCTTTATATTTTGTGCTAACCAAAACAAAAATGCCTGCAAACTTAAAGGTCAAACCAAAACCAGGCTATTGCAGTATACATTCAAATTCTTTTTAAGGAATAGTTTTTTATTAACGCTTTACCAACTCATAGGTTGGTTGGCATTTTATGGAACTTCCTATGCCCAGCAGCGGGTATTTACCAATGAGCAACATTTTAGTGTTGATGATGGTTTGCCCCAAAGTTTTATTAGTGGCATTACCCAGGATAAGTACGGTTTTTTATGGGTTAGTACCCTGGATGGATTAGCTCGTTATGACGGCAGAAAATTCAGAATATTCAGGTATAAAACCGGAGATAGCTTAGGGCTAAGGGCAAATACCATTACTTACTCGGTGCCACGTGCCAATAATATCATGAGCATATTTTATGAAGGAATAACGGCAGATGATTTTGACATGGAAACTTTTAAGGTAACCCCAAATACCAGCCGCAACTATTTACAAAATCTTCCACATGCACTATGGCAAATAGGTAATGGATATAAGGCTTCCGGAAACTGGTTTTTTTTGATGGAAAATTGTAAAGGAATTGGCTGGTTTAATAGTCATACAGGTAAAATCAGTTATGCCAATAGGGTAAATGGTTTATTAAAACAGGATACCGTGTTGGCCATTACTGAAGCGCCTGACGGAAGAATTTACCTTGTTTCTGAAGACGGTGTTCAAATAAGTGATCCGTTAAAAAAGAAATTTGATTTTGTACCATTTAATACAGGCGTAAAAGCCTTGCCGCTGCCTAAAGAGCCTGAATTATTTTATGCAACTATTAACATTGAGTTATTGCCAGACAATAGGGTTGCTTTGCTCACCAACGATAGGTTAGTTGTTTTAGATATTGAACAAAAAACAAGCATCCCTTATACTGTTCCCAAAAACCCTAAACAGATTATAAGAAATATTCCCTGGCTCTTAAAAATAGACGAAAATGGACAGGTTTATTTTACAATTGAAAACAGCATTTTCCGGCTCACCAAAAAGGGCGAGCTAAAACTTTTGTGGGAAAACCTTCAACATCCGGAATTGAATATCTCTGACTTTTTTATTGACCGCACAGATGTTTTATGGGTAGGTATAAATGCAAAGGGATTAATAAAGATAAATCTACAGTCATTGCCATTTCAATCTTATAATTATAAGACAAGTTTTATGACTGATATAATGGAAATGGCAGGTGCTGATCCCTTAAAATTTCCTGCCTATTGGGTAAAGCAATATTTTTCCTATTTCTTCAGGCAGGCTTATAGTTATAACGGGGATCTTTTTGTATGCAATAATTACAATAATAATAACGGAGTATTCATGTTAAACAATAAAGGGTTCAGGGTACTTCCACCTACGCAGGGTGCATCATCTTATGGTGCCATATTTGTTATGCCCGATAATGAAGTTTGGGTGTATGATGATCTGCACTATTGCTGGTACCGATGGAAAACGCCTGAAGCTCTACCTGAAAAATTACAACTGGATGCAAAAAACATGGAGGGAATGCAGATTGCCGATGCAAAACTTATTGGTGGGTATATCTGGATGTCAACCTATTCGCACGGGTTGTTGCAATTTGAAGGAAGTAAAATGATTCACCGATTCAGTGGCCCTGAGCCCATGCGTAATATGCCTAAAGATCTTACAGAGATATGTCCGGATCCGGTTGATAAAAATAAATTCTGGATTGGTTCCAGAGGAGGGGGACTGCTTTTATGGGACGTTAACAAAGGGCTTCAAAAAACATATACCACAAATGATGGTTTGCCCAACAATACGATTTATTGCATACTGCCAGATAAAGATGGAAAAATATGGTGCAGTACCAACAAAGGTATTTTTCGTTTTGATGTGAGTGCCGGGCAAGTTACCGCATTTGAAAAAGCGGATGGACTGGCGGGTAATGAATTTAACAGGGCGCATAAATTTACTTTTTCTGATGGACGCCTGGCTTTTGGCGGGATGGATGGATTTACTGTTTTTAACCCTGCCGAATTTGATAGAAAAAAAGTTAATGAGAAAGTACCTGTGGAGATTACATCGTTACAGATAAATAATAAATCGCAGGAAATGGGTATTGCCGGCAGTATTGTGAACAAGCCATTAAGTACATTATCAGCTATTGAATTACCATACAATAAAAATTATCTGCGTATAGAATTTGCAGCTCTTGTGTTTAATAAGCCGCAAAAAACAAAATACCGATACAAGTTAACAGGCGTTGATAAAGTCTGGATAGAAAACGGCACCAATAACCAGGCAGCATACGCTGCACTAAGGCCTGGTACATATACTTTCAGCGTAAATGCTACTGATAATAACGGGCTATGGAGTGCCAGCATAAAAGAGATCAGCATTATAATTAATCCTCCGTTTTGGTTTACCTGGTGGGCCTATATCATTTATGGATTGATGGCATTGGGATTGGTAAGATGGTATTTTTTATACAGAGAAAAAAGAATTAAAGCCGAACAAAATCGTGCATTTGAAAAAAGAGAAGCATTGCGGCTGAAAGAAACAGATGAAATGAAGGACAGGTTCTTCAGCAATATTACCCATGAGTTCAGGACTCCGCTAACGCTTATCATGTCGCCGCTGGATAAGCTCAGTAAAGACAGTTCGCTTTCAACAGCATCTGCAGCATCAGTAAAAACAGCACAAAAAAATTCACAGCAATTATTAAGATTGATCAATGAGTTTCTTGATTTTTCTAAAATGAATAATGGGCAGATGAAGTTAAAACTGTCGGCAGGAGAATTTAATTTGTTTGCGGAAGGGCTGGTACATCCTTTCGAGGAAAGTGCAAAAGAAAAAAACATACGGTTTAGTTTTTCTTCAAATGGCATAGCCGGATTTTATATGTTCGATGAAGAAAAGTGGGAAAAGATCATCAATAATTTATTAGGAAATGCATTAAAATTTACGCCCAGGGACGGCGAAATTGCAGTAACACTTTGCTCAACCGATGATGAAAATGTGCAATTGGAAGTAAGCGACAGTGGCCCCGGTATTCCTGCCGAACTGCAGCAAAAAATATTCGATCGGTTTTACCAGGTAGATGATTCTGCTATCCGGAATTATGGAGGCACCGGCATTGGGTTATCGTTGGTAAAAGAACTAACGCAACTCATGAACGGGCAGATAAAACTGGAAAGCAAGCCCGGCAGCCGCACTCGGTTTATAGTTCAAATGCCATTACAAAAAGTAAATGATCATTCATTATCAACAACAATTAAACCTGTAACAAATAATGGTATAGAGCAATTAAAAAAAGAGGAGACTGATGCTCCATTGCTGATGATTGTAGAAGACAATGATGAGTTACGATCTTTTGTAGCTGACAGCATGCAGCATACCTATCGTGTAATAGAAGCCGGTGATGGGTTGAAAGCCTGGGAGATGATCTTAAATGAATTGCCCGATATTATTATCAGCGACGTAATGATGCCCGGACAGGATGGCTTTGATCTTTGCAGGCAATGCAAAACAGATAGCCGCAGTGCACATATTGGTTTTATACTTCTTACATCTAAAGCAGCGTTTGAGGCCAAACTGAAGGGGTTAGACACCGGTGCTGATGATTATATTACCAAACCCTTTAATCAGGACGAACTTGCTTTACGAGTTGCCAACCTCTTACAATTGCAGCAGAAGGTAAGGCAACATTTGCAAGCGCAACTTATAACTTCCGAACCCCGGCAAACGCTACCGGTAATAACTGATCCATTTTTGATTCAGTTGTATAAAGAAATAGATGCTAAAATTGACGATGCAGAATTAGGTGTTGATTATCTCTGCAGGGTAATGGCGATGAGCAGGAGTACGCTCAATCGTAAACTAAAAAATTTGCTGGATATTTCTACCAATGATCTTATAAGGCAATACCGTTTGCAAACTGCTACAAGCCTCATGCTGGGTGGCCATGATATAACTACAGCCGCCTACAAAGTAGGCTTCAGCAGCCCTTCTTATTTTTCCCAATGTTTTAAAGAGCAGTACGGCGTTACGCCATCGGATTACATCTCAAAGCAGTGATGATTCAAAATTGATAGTATTTGAACCAATTTTTATAGTGTAGCCTCCATTGTTATTAGGCATAGCATACTCCCATTTTTTCTTCAAAAAAAGTTGACCCAAACTTTATAGTCATTGAACCGATCGTTACAGCCTTCAGGTGCTGCAGCATAGTATTTTTATGTCATGATAAACAGTTGATTTTTTAACCTGGTCTTCTAACAATATTAAAACTAAATAACATGAAAATGACTTTCAAAACAATCGCAGCAACATTCTTATTAACTACTTTATTTAATCAGCATTCCATGGCACAGGATATCACAGCTGCATCCGCTAACGATATTACAGTTGCTAAAAATGAAATGACGCCGGCAAAATATACCGCATTAAATACTACAGTTGCAACGGATATTTCTAATTCCGGCAATACCCGTTTATCTGAAAAATTTACAGCCATGTTTCCCACAGCGCTTAATCAGCAATGGTCGAATGGTAACAATGGGTATTGGGTATCCTTCAATGAGGAAGAGCGTAAAAAAAGAGCCGGCTTTGATAATAAATTACAACTTAATTATGTAATTACAGATTGCAGCCTGGATCAGTTATCAAGTGAGTTCCGTCAATTTATTTCAAAAAATTATACTGACTACCAGCTTTTAAATGCAATTGAAATAAATGCTTTTGGTGAACAGACCCAACAGGCTATTCTTCAAAGTAGTTCCACATTTGTTACTTTACAATCTACTAAAGATGGTATCGAAGAAATTAAGAAAATAAATAAGGCAAACTAATTCACATACTTTTTTGAATATAGATTTGGTTTTGGATTTTATCGGCTATTATTCCTATCAACCGAAATCCTGTTTTATCTACATCGGTTCGTATTTTACGGACCGTTTCTTTTTTTAACTGGGAGTAGATCTCCAATCTAAATGCCTCGTCGCATCTATTCTTCGCCTTCGTCCCCATTTATCTTCACAAAGGAAAAACCAAGGTCTTCATCATTGTTTTTTGCCAAATAGTTAGAAGGAATATTTGGTATCTTTACTGTAGAAAATAGAATTGTAAGAATCACTGCAGCACTACACTAAAAACATTCATCATGAGTACTATGACTACGCTTTCCGAGGTTACCAATTTATTAAAAGAAAGAGGGTATACTGTTGATTTTAATATCAAAGAAAATTGTCTTGAATGTGGCGGCAATCTTTTAAAAATATTCCCCGGAGAATTTGTAGTGGATAAACATTATCGTTTTGAAGGCCAGTCAGACCCGGGAGATGAGGCAATTGTATATGCTATATCTTCAGAAAAGTATAATTTAAAAGGAGTATTGATAAATGGGTATGGAATTTCGAGTGAAAGCATTACCCATGAAATGATAAAAGCATTAGATGAACACAATGCAAAATAGCAAGTCTGCTTTTCTAAGGTGCATCAAATTAGATGGGTAAACAATTATAAGTCTGGAGCAATAACTTAGTGCAATATTTTATTTTATGAATTTTGATCTTTTGCTTTCCAGCATTGCAAAGCATATCTCTCTGAACAAAGAAGAGATAGAATTTTTTATCTCCTTATTTAGACCGGCGTCTTTAACAAAAGGAGAATTTTTACTGAGGGAAGGCGAGGTTTGTAAATACGAGACTTTTATTGTGAAAGGTTCACTTAAAATATATTTCCAGGATGAAAATGTAACAGAGCATATAATCGATTTTACGATAGAAGAATGGTGGGCGAGTGACCCGTATAGCCTTCTTACCCAAACTCCTTCAACGTCTAATATTAAAGCGTTAGAAAACACAGAAGTTTTGCGGATAAGCAAAACAGATTTGGAAATACTGTATCAGAGAGTTCCAAAGTTTGAACGCTTTTTCCGGGTACTTTTTCAAAATGCATACATTACACAGAGGGAGCAGATCAATTCAAATGTATCCATTGATGCTGCAGAAAGATACCGGTTATTCCTGCAAAAAAAACCGTATGCCGAAAAGAGATTCAGCCAAAAAGATATTGCATCTTATATCGGCATTACTCCCCAATTTTTAAGTGTTTTAAAAAAGAAAATGCGTCTCGTTAATCTACATTAACTTTTTAGTCATTTTAATTTGGTTGCTTTACAGCAACTATTTAAAACAGATTAAAATGACGAAAATAAAACTCGATAATGCAGAAAAAATCACCAAAGAAATATTCGATGCTGTTGAAAAAAGCAATTTAATTATAGAAGGAAAATCAGAAGCGGAGCTTTCATTGGAAATTTGTAAACTGGCTGCCGAAAAGTTTGGTATTAAAAATCACTGGCATAAAAAAATTGTGAGGGCGGGGAAAAATACTCTATGTATTTATCCTGATAATCCACCTGATAAAATAATACAGGAAGATGATATTGTTATTTTAGATTTCGGGCTCATTGTAGATGATTATGAGAGTGACTTAGGGAGGACCTACATTGTAGGAAATAATTTAAAAAAAATTAAAATTAAAAATGATGTTGAGCGGGCTTGGTATGAAACGCAGGCTTGGATTTGTAAGCAGACGTCTTTAAAATCTTCCGGGCTGTTACAATATGTAGTTGACAAAGCAATTGAATATAATTACACATTTGGTGGTGAAATTGCAGGGCATATCATTGGTAAATATCCACATGAGCAACCAGCCGATCCAAAAAGCCTTGAGCTGGATATACATCCTGATAATCACAATGATATTTTTTTATTGGATGCTGATGGAAATAAAAGGTATTGGATCTTAGAACTGCTTTTTATTGATAAAGAAAACCAGATAGGCGGCTACTTTGAGCAATTGCTTTAATATAAAATATTTTAAATGATAAGATGAGTATAAATATCGCAGACAGGCCTGCTTTGATATTAATAGATATACAAAAGGGATTTGATGACACAGCATATTGGGGAGGACAAAGAAATAATTTGAATGCGGAAGAAAATGCAGCAA
>JBDSIB010000086.1:0-3871 GCA_039918155.1 Ferruginibacter sp. | reverse complement strand
ATAAAACACTCAATTTTCTTAAGCGGAATAGCCGATATTTGCAGCCAAATTAATCGGCTTTTATATTAATATCACCATCTTTATGAAGGATTTCCAGTACATAACGAATCAGCACCCAGCTTATATTGAAAACTTATACAATGATTTTATAAAAGATCCTGAAAGCGTAGATGTAGAAATGCGCAAATTTTTTGAAGGGTTCGATTTTGCAGTTTCTGTAGGATTATCATCTACAGCCCCTGCAAAACAAAATGGCCAGGTAGTTTCATCCTCCACTAATATAGATAAAGAATTTGCCGTATATCGTTTAATACAGGCTTATCGTAAAAAAGGCCATTTAATTGCAAATACCAATCCCATCAGGGAAAGAAAGAACAGGCATGCGAACCTGGAACTTTCCAATTTTAATCTAACTGATGAAGATTTAAATACAGAATTTGTTGCAGGTAATTTTTTAAAACTTGGTAAGACAGCTTTAAACTCAATAGTAGAACATCTTAAAAAAACATATACTGGTCATGTTGGTATTGAATACAGTTCGATAAATGATGTGGCTAAAATAGAATGGCTTGCAAATGCAATGGAAACTATTTTTCATCAACCGGTGGCTTTACAACAAAAAAAACGCATTCTTCAGAAGTTAAACGAAGGCGTAATGTTTGAAAAATTTCTTCACACAAAATATGTAGGGCAAAAAAGATTTAGCCTTGAAGGGGGAGAAACTACCATTGCAGCTTTGGATGCTATCATAAATACTTCTGCAAATAATAACGTAGAAGAAGTGGTAATAGGAATGGCACATAGAGGTAGGTTAAATGTACTCGCCAATGTGTTGGGAAAAACATACGAACAGATATTTACAGAATTTGAAGGCAATGCAGTACCAGATACTACTATGGGTACTGGTGACGTAAAATATCATCTGGGCTTTAGCAGTGAGGTAGATACCGCAGATAATAAAAAAATACATTTAAAACTTTGTCCTAATCCTTCACATCTGGAAGCAGTAGATCCGTTAGTGATAGGTTATGCACGAAGTAAAGCTGATGTTTTATACAACAGTGATTTCGATAAAATATTACCCATACTTATTCATGGCGATTCTTCTGTAGCTGGCCAGGGCATTGTATATGAAGTATTGCAGATGTGCAGCCTAAAGGGATATTTAACCGGCGGAACAATGCATTTTGTGATAAATAACCAGATAGGTTTTACAACAGATTTTGATGATGCCCGCAGTTCAGATTATTGTACTTCTATTGCTTCTATGGTGAAAGCTCCTGTTTTTCATGTAAATGGGGATGACCCGGAAGCGGTTGTAAAAATTGCAGAAATAGCTACGCTATACCGTCAGGAATTTAACAGCGATATCTTTATTGATATGGTTTGTTATCGTCGGCATGGCCATAATGAAGGTGATGAACCAAAGTTTACACAACCTCAGTTATATGCTTTAATTGATAAGCATATGAATCCTCGTGAAGTATATACACAATATTTGATTGAAAATGGTGAGCCAGATGCAAAAGCACTTGCAAAAGAAATGGAACAGCAATTTCTCGGGGACTTACAGGAAAGGTTAGACGAAGTAAAACAACACCCGCTACCTTACACTTATCAAAAACCAGAATTGGTTTGGCAAAGCCTGCGAAAAGCTACAGCCAGTGATTTTGATGCTTCTCCCGTAACAGCGATCAGCGAAGAAGAATTAAAAAAATTGTTTGAGGGTTTGATGAAATGGCCTTCGGATTTTAAGCCACTGCGTAAAGTAGAAAAGCTCATCCAGGATAAAATAAAATTATACAATGATGAGCAAAAGATAGATTGGGCTACTGCAGAGTTGCTGTCTTATAGCAGCCTGTTAACAGAAGGCAAAGATGTTCGTATGAGTGGTCAGGATGTAAAGCGTGGTACTTTCAGCCACCGGCATGCAGTTCTTTACGATGAGGTTACTAATAAAGAGTATAATCGTCTTAATCATTTTATAGAAAACCAGGCACCATTCAGAATATACAATTCTTTATTGAGCGAATATGGCGTACTTGGTTTTGAATATGGGTATGCCATGGCAAACCCTAATGCACTGGTAGTATGGGAAGCACAGTTTGGCGATTTTGTAAACGGCGCTCAAACAATTATTGATCAATTCATAGTAGCTGCAGAAACAAAATGGCAGCGTATGAATGGTGTGGTTTTATTATTGCCTCATGGTTATGAAGGTCAGGGCCCGGAACATAGCAGTGCCAGGATGGAGCGTTTTTTACAGCAATGTGCCGAACTGAATATTGTGATCACAAATATTACTACGGGTGCAAATTTCTTTCATGCAATGCGCAGGCAATTGGCATGGCCGTTCAGAAAACCGTTAATAAATTTTGCCCCAAAAGCAAACCTTCGTCATCCCGGAAGTTATAGTAAGCTTACTGATTTCACCGGCGGCTCTTTTAAGGAAATATATGATGATGAAAATGTTTCAGACTCAGCATCAGTAAAAAAAGTATTGATGTGCAGCGGTAAAATATATTTTGACCTGGAGGAACGCAGAAAAAAAGACAACCGGAATGATGTTGCAATTATACGTTTAGAACAAATTTACCCAATGCCGCTAAATCAACTGGATGCATTGTATAAAAAATACAGCAGCGCTATCTGGTATTGGGTACAGGAAGAGCCGCTGAATATGGGTGCTGCTTCCTTTTTAAGAATGAACCTGCTCACCATCAACTTTCATATCATCAGCCGTCAGCCAAGTGCGTCTACGGCTACCGGTTATGCTAAAGTGCATGCAAAAGAACAGGCGGAAATTGTTGAAAAAGCATTTAATATTTAATTGTACAACATTAATCGAAATACGAATTATTATGTAAAAGCTACATATTTCAATTCGTGTAATTCGCTATAAACCGTTTAATAAAAAAAGTAAAGAAATTATGTTTAATTCTTTAAGTGAAAAATTAGAATCGGCTTTTAAAAATATAAAAGGTGAAGCCAGAATAAGTGAGCTGAATATTGCCAATACGGTTAAAGATATTCGCCGGGCTTTGGTAGATGCCGATGTGAATTATAAAATAGCAAAGGAATTTACTGATAAAATAAAAGAAAGAGCACTAGGCTCAAAAGTATTGCTGTCAGTGAATCCTGGCCAGCAGATGATAAAGATTGTGCAGGATGAACTGACAGAATTAATGGGCGGTACAGAAAGTGAATTCAACATCAGCGGAAACCCGGCCATTATTTTAATTGCAGGTCTGCAGGGTAGCGGTAAAACTACTTTCAGCGGAAAGCTTGCCAATTATCTTAAAACAAAAAAAGGCAAATCTCCTTTACTGGTAGCGGCAGATATTTACCGCCCTGCAGCGATTGATCAACTGGAAGTTTTAGGTGGCCAGATCGGTGTAGATGTTTTTGCGGAACGTGAAAATAAAGATGTCGTTTCAATTGTACAGAATGCTATTAAAGAAGCGAAATCAAAAAATAAAAATGTCATTATTGTAGATACTGCCGGCCGGCTTGCAGTAGATGAAGTGATGATGAAGGAAGTTGCAGATATTAAAAATGCCATCAAACCACAGGAAATTTTATTTGTGGTAGATAGTATGACGGGGCAGGATGCTGTAAACACAGCAGCAGCTTTTAATGAACGCCTGGATTTTAGTGGCGTCGTGCTTACAAAATTAGATGGTGAAACAAGAGGCGGTGCTGCCCTCTCTATAAAATACACTGTAAACAAACCCATCAAATTCAGCAGCAGTGGCGAAAAGATGGATACATTGGATGTGTTTTATCCGGAACGTATGGCGCAGCGTATTCTCGGCATGGGTGATATTGTGAGTTTGGTAGAAAAAGCCCAGGAGCAGTTTGACGAGGCAGA
>JBDSIB010000085.1:0-8018 GCA_039918155.1 Ferruginibacter sp. | reverse complement strand
TTTATATATAATAAAAGTGCAACTAATCCACCTAACAAAAAAATAAAAATACAGATAGCAATAGCAATGGGAATATTAATATACATGATTGATAAATTAAAATTGATTAAATTTGATTTGTAAAGCCTCGTGTTCTGACCGTATGCTATGTGTTACCCTGAGAGATGGTAAAACAAATAGCGGGCTTTAATAAAGTTCTTAGAGGTTAAAAAGACAGTTTTGATGCAACCCTGCATCCTGTACCAAGTAAGGTATTTCGCTACCTTAAAACTGCCTTCTGAAAATAGATTATTCAGCAATTGCAACCTCCTTTCCCCTTTGGTGTAAAAAAGTATATCGTTGCCTTTATAGTTGTATATAACCGTTTGTAAGCGCTTGTTTTTGGATAAAATTTATTAACTTTTGGGCTGTAAACCAATACGTACCTGTATGAACGAGATTACAAACCGCCAATGCCTTGCCTGCGACAAAATTGTAAAAGGACGCACAGATAAAAAATTCTGTGATGATTATTGCCGTAATAATTATAATAATCAATTAAAATCGGCCACCATAAACCTGGTAAGGAATGTAAATAATGCCCTTGGAAAGAACAGGCGCATTCTAGAAAACATTTTAGGCCATGGAGAAGAGACCATGAAAATAAAAAAGGAAAAGCTTTTAGAACAAGGCTTTCAATTTAAATACATCACACATATTTATACGAATAAAAAAGGCGACCAGTATTCATTTTGTTATGACTACGGTTATTTACCCATTGGTGGAGATTGGTATTTATTGGTAAAACGAAAAGAGGAATAACTTAAAAGAAAAAGGCCTTACAATTTTGTAAGACCTTAATTTATTTTAGAATAAAAACTAATCACTTTTTTTTACAAGGATCGCATAGATAACATACAACCATCCGAGTATGCCGTGTATGATGGCCCATAAAATAGATTTATTACGACTCCAGGAAATTACAACTGCAATAATAGTTCCCAGGCCTACACCCGGAGCTATATAAACGGGCCTCATGTATGTTGGATCATTGGTTGCCACAGAAGTACAGGAAGCCAATAATAATATTAAAAAAGAAAGAGCGATGCTGAGTTTTTTTGACATGGTAAAAGAGTTTTTAAATTTACTTCTATTATTGTGCCATAAACTTATTCCTCTTTAAGTAAACAATCTTGTTTTTTCTGGAATATCTTGAACTAAATAAAAAATTCTATGTTATCAAGAATACTTCCTGCTATTTTTCTGCTCTCTGTTTTTTCTGCAAAAGCTCAATACAAAAATGATAATGTATTGTATAAAACAATTGAGTGGACAAACCTTTGCAATGAATTACAAAATAACCCCGGTTATTTATTACTCGATGTACGAACAACCGGGGAATTCAACGACACATCGGATTATATAAATGCCGGGCATATTAAAGGTGCAGAAAATATAAGTTCAAGAGAAATTGGAAACAGGCTTTCAGAAATAACCTCTTATAAAAACAAACCCGTTTTTGTTTATTGCTCTCACAGCCAACGCAGCCGAAGAGTGAGTAAAATGCTTGCTGATAGCGGCTTTACAAAAATATATAATATTAATGGTGGCATTACGGCCCTTTACTACAGCAATGCAAAAGATAACACATGCCTGCAGCAGTTAGTTGTAACAAAAAATAAATACACGATAATTTCCGCAACAGATATGTGTAAAAAACTTGCAAATGATCGTAAGAATATTTTTATACTCGATGTGCGGAGTGATTCAGCATTTAGGCATATAACACAAAATCCGAGAGATAATGCAATGGGTACTATAAAAGGCTCCGTAAATATTCAGGTCGCAGATATTGATAAAGAAATAAGTCGTATTCCGGCGAATAAAGAAATCTTAGTTGTAGATATGTTTGGCCAGGAAGCAGCACGGGCTGCAACTTTACTAAAGCAACACGGCTTTGAAAAAGTAATTACCCCTATAGAAGGAATTGACCGTTGGCTTTCGGCAGACAATAGCGATACAAACTGTGTAAAAATAAATTATGTATCACCGGCAAAATATAAATTAATAAACAGTGTGGCATTTGGGAATAAAGTAAGGACAGATAAAAACATTTTATTGCTTGATATAAGAACAGCAGAAGAATTTAATAACAAACATAAGGATGCCTGGAGAAATATTGGGCATATTAAAAATGCAGTAAATATTCCTTTAGATGAATTGAATACAAGAGTTGCTGAAATAAATAACTACAAAAATAAGGCAGTGCTGATATATGATTTCGGAGGTGATGAAGAAGCATTTGAAGCCGCTCAAAAATTAACCCAGCTGGGGTTTACCGATGTACAGGTTTTATTGGGCGGAATATTTAATGTTAGGTGGACAGCAGCAAACCGAAATATTTCCTATTTAAAAGAACTGGTAACAGACGTTCCGGATAATAACCAGTAACGCTGAAAAAAAAAGCTACCATTATAAATGCTGATTAATATTCTGCTGCTGAAAAAATAGCCCCGATAGTAGCGAAAAGCCCGCAGGAACGACGAAGGAGTGACGAGGACTTGTAGCGGATAGCGAGACCAAAGCCGAAGAAACGGCAACTGCTCCGCTCCTTCGCTGTTGCATTCCCTATGTTATTAAATAAATTTGTATTAGCTTTACGCCAGTTCATTTATTTAGCGGCATTACAAGCCAGTTTATTGTTGACTTACTACTCCCCAATAAAATGTTCTCATTGAACAGAACATACTCGTTTATGATGATGAAGCAAACGACTTCATTTCCGCACTAATTTTTAAAAAATACAATGTTATTTACAGACTTAACAATCATTAAGCCCATATTAGATGCGCTTACTGACGAAGGTTACACAAAACCTACACCCATTCAGCAACAAGCAATTCCGCATATTTTGCAAGGCAAAGACTTATTGGGATGTGCACAAACCGGCACCGGCAAAACAGCAGCTTTTGCAATACCGATGTTGCAACTACTAGCAAAACCGACAACAATGGCGAGCCGTGGCCAAAGGCCAATACGGGCATTGATATTAACGCCAACAAGGGAACTTGCTATACAGATCCAGGAAAGTTTTAATGCCTACGGCAAAAACCTACGCTTAAAAAACCTGGTAATATTTGGTGGCGTTAACCAGGGCCCACAGGTTACAGAACTTAAAAGAGGTGTAGATATTTTGGTGGCAACACCAGGCCGGCTTTTAGATCTGATAAGCCAGGGATATATCAACTTAAGAGATATAGAAATTTTTGTTTTAGATGAAGCAGACCGTATGTTGGATATGGGATTTGTACATGATGTAAAACGCATTATCACAAAAATTCCGGCAAAAAGACAAACACTGTTTTTCTCTGCAACTATGCCACAGGAAATTCAATCATTGGCAAACAGTATTTTAAATAATCCTGTAAAGGTAGAGGTAGCCGTGGTTTCATCTACGGCGGATACTATTGAGCAATCATTGTATTATGTGGCAAAAGAAAATAAAAAATCTTTACTGGCATACATACTTGAAGATAAAGCAATTGAAACAGCGCTTGTTTTTACAAGAACAAAACATGGTGCAGATAAAGTTGTAAAAGACCTGGTACGTATTGGCATTAAAGCCGAAGCCATCCATGGAAATAAATCGCAGAACGCGAGACAAAGAGCTTTAAGCAATTTTAAAAACCGGGAAACAAGGATTTTGGTGGCAACAGATATTGCAGCCCGTGGAATTGATGTGGATGAATTGACCCACGTTATAAATTACGAATTGCCGAATGTGCCTGAAACGTATGTACATCGTATAGGCCGTACCGGTAGAGCTGGATTGAGCGGTACTTCTTTTTCGTTTTGCGATGCAGAAGAAACAGCAGAACTACGTGATATTCATAAGCTGATCGGCAAACAAATTCCGGTGCAGCAAAACCACCCGTACCATACTACATTTACAGGTATTACTAAAAGACCGGCAACACAGCAAAGGCCGCAAAGAAGTTTTGGAAACAGGAACGGTTCCGGCGGCAACCAACCAAAAAGACACACTGAGAATACGAGACAACGTACCTTTAACAGGTAAAATATCACGGAACAATAACATTATATATGAAGTGCTGCCAAAACAGCACTTCTTTTTTTATTTGCATAATTTTTGTAATTATAATTACAAAAAAGGAACAGTATGGAACTAAATAAATTAACAGCCAAAGAAGAATATGTAATTGTGAACAAAGGCACAGAAATGCCTTTTACCGGTGAATATAATAACAATAAGGAAAAAGGTACGTATGTGTGCAGGCGATGCAATACACCACTTTACCGCTCAGAAGATAAGTTTGAAAGCCGCTGTGGCTGGCCAAGTTTTGATGATGAAATACCGGGTGCAGTAAAACATTTACCAGATGCTGATGGAAGCCGTACAGAAATTGTATGCGCAAATTGTGATGCACATTTGGGCCACGTATTTGAAGGTGAAAGATTTACTGAAAAAAATACCAGGCACTGCGTAAATTCTATCTCAATGAAATTTATACCTGCGGAAGGATAATTTCTAAAATTTTATACCAATAAAAAACGGCTTCATTATTTGAAGCCGTTTTTATTTTACGTAGTAAGTATTTTTATTTTACTTCAAAAGCAACATTCTTTTTGCCCCAAAGTACACTAACATTCCCGTTTTTGCTTACGGTAATTGTCATTCTTTCTGTAGATTTTTTTTCTTCTTTTAATTTCGTATCTACTCTTAATTGGTCATCTGCCTTATCGTATTTATATGCACCCCATTGAGCTGAAACTTTACTAAAGATCAAAGTAACAACGCTACCGTTAAAAATAGTAAAGAATGCATACTTTCCGGCTGGTAAATCCTGGCTGTTTACTTTAACAGCTTTATCAGTTTCGAAAATAGTGGCTTCATTTGCACCTGTACGCCAAACTTTTCCTTCCATCGGTTCAAGGTCTTTTCCAATAATTCTGCCCTTTACAGCAGGTTGACTATAATCAAAAGAAACGGTGGCACCGCTCTTAAGAGTTTGTACTGCTTTTGCAGGAGGGCTGGGCCTCTTACTTTTATCTTCAGGCGCTTTATTATCCATACTTGTCTGAGCCGTTGCCTGCACACCAGTAAATAACGTTGCAGCTACAAAAGCTATACTTAACAATTTTTTCATTTTTCTTTATTTAATGATGATATAAAATTTATATCTATAAAAGTAATCTTAACTTCCGTAATATTAAAGCCACTTATCCTTTTTAGCAATTCTAAAAACTGGTATAGTTTTTATACTAAAACATTAAAATAAATTATGAATAAATTAGTAAGAGGATTGATAGCAGCTTATGGTGCAAAAAAGTTAGGTGGTGGCTGTATAAGTACCATAGTTATATTCTTTGTTATATGGTATGCCTTGCAAAGATGCTAAGCAGTTTTTATTTTAGATCGCCCTGGGACCAAAGTTTGGCACCGCCATCTATCCCATCAAGGTTACTTACAACTTTAATATTACCATCCAGTTTAAAATTTATTTTACGTGCATTACCACCACCAATGTATAATGTATCGTAATTAAAAACTGTTTTCAAGATTGCGATGATCTTTTCAAGCCGTGTATTCCATTGTTTATCTCCCTTTTTTTCCAGGGCTTTTTCACCAATATAAGTATCGTACGTATTTTTAGAAGTAATAGGATGATGCGCCATTTCTAAATGCGGCAATAATATTCCGTCTTTGAAGAAAGCTGTACCAAAGCCGGTTCCCAATGTAAGCATTAATTCGAGACCTTCTCCTTTTACAACACCAAGGCCAAGCATGTCGGCATCATTTATAACTTTTGCAGGTTTACCCAAAGCTTGTTGCAGCATATTTGCAAAAGGAACTTTTTGCCAGCTTTTTTCGTCAAGATTGGGAGCGGTATATACTACGCCTTCTTTTACATAGCCAGGAAAGCCAGAGGCAATTTTATCATAAGGCATAAAGTTTTTCACAAGCGTCTTTATGGTTTCTAAAACGCTTTCTGGCGTAGCTTGTGATGGTGTTACCAGTTTTTCATAATCCATCAGCAATTTCCCTTCAGCACTTAATACGCTTGCTTTAATATGAGATCCGCCAATATCAATAGACAGAATTTTATCCGAATTTTCATTCATAAAAGATGATTTTATATGTAAGGGTAAATCTATTAATAATAAAATAAAAGATGGTTAATGATTTGCAAGTAAAAGACTTTAACAGAGTAACTGACGCTTGCTGGTCAGTGTTGAATAAGGCAAAGAATAGGCCAATAGCACATAAGGTAGAGCGGCAACCAAAGCATGCTATCGAAAACGGTAATGCACAAATAAGTACACATCCATATCAATGAGTAAACAATCGGATTTGTAGATGGTTAAGTAACTTTGATCATCAATATATAAAATGAACAATAAAATTTCTGCAGAGCAACTGCGTCTTAATATTAATGCGACAAAAGATATTCCTTTAGAAAAATGGGGATCATACCTGAGTGAGCGGCAATGGGGAACAGTGAGAGAAGATTATAGTGCTAACGGAGACGCATGGACGTATTTTCCGCATGACCATGCAAGAAGCAGAGCTTATATATGGGGAGAAGATGGCATAGCAGGTTTATGCGATTATCAACAAAATATTTGTTTCGGTATTGCAATGTGGAATGGTAAAGATCAGATAATAAAAGAGCGATTGTTTGGGTTGACAAATGGCGAAGGTAACCATGGCGAAGATGTAAAGGAATTGTATTATCACTTAGATAACCTGCCTTCACATTATTACATGAAATACTTATACAAGTATCCCCAGGATGCTTTTCCGTACGCTGAACTGCTGGAAAAAAATAAAGAAAGAAACAGGCAGGAGCCGGAATTTGAAATTTTAGATACGGATGTATTTAAGCAAAATAAATACTTTGATGTATTTACAGAATATGCAAAAGCAGACAGCGAAGACATTTTTATAAAAATTGAAATTATAAATCGTGGGCCAGAAGCATCGCCGATAGTGATGTTACCAACAGTATGGTTTTACAATCGCTGGCAGTATGACGGTATGGATCAAAGGCCGGATATAAGTGTGCATACAGACACATCTGTAAAAATGTCTCATGAAAGAATGGGAAATTATTTTTTATATTTTGATAAGGCCGATGAAGTATGGTTCACTGAAAATGAAACCAATGGAGAAAAATTATTTGGCAGACCCAACAAAACTGATTTTACCAAAGATGCATTTAATGATGCATTGATAGAAAATAAGAATACGGATAACCTGCGGAAGAAAAAGAACGGAACAAAATGCTCTCCCATTTATAAAAGAAATATTGCGGCTGGCGAAACAGCGACTATTTATTTGAGGCTCACAAATAAAGAATTGGAAAAAGGGTTTGAAGAAAAATTTGAAACCATATTTGCTAGCAGGAAAAAAGAAGCAGATGAATTTTATGCGTCAATAATTGCTGATAATGATGCGGAAGCAGCTGCTGTAAAACGCAAAGCATTCTACGGACTTTTATGGAGTAAGCAGTATTATCATTTTGATGTGGAGCGCTGGCTTGGTAAAAGTGATGGCATAAGCCCATTGTATAAAGAGCGAATGGACGGACGAAATAAAGGCTGGAAAACATTAAAGAACCAGGATATTATTTCTATGCCGGATAAATGGGAATACCCATGGTATGCGGCGTGGGATACAGCTTTTCATGCTATTGCAATGGCAGAGATAGATCCGATTTTTGCAAAGAACCAGCTAATCATTTTGATGAGGGAATGGTATATGAATCCTGAAGGACAATTACCTGCGTATGAATGGGATTTTAGTGATGTGAATCCGCCGGTACATGCATTTGCAGTATTAGAAGTGTACCGTATAGAACATAAAAATTCTGGAAAGTCTGATATGGATTTTCTTAAAAGGGTTTTTCAGAAATTGATAATAAACTTTACCTGGTGGGTAAACAGGAAAGATGCAAATGGAAATAATATTTTTGAAGGAGGATTTTTAGGCCTTGATAATATCGGGCTTTTTAACC
>JBDSIB010000084.1:0-15170 GCA_039918155.1 Ferruginibacter sp. | reverse complement strand
AATTTCTACGCCCGACTGGAGCGGATACCCCGGTGAGGGTTTGTGCGGCTGGTTTGCGCCGGACCTGCCTGACGGTAGTCAGGGTATGAGCGAAAAGCGGGGCAAATGACCAGTAATGAACGGCTGTTTGCGTTCAAACTCATTGAATTTCAACGTAAGTTTGCTTTGTGCCGCAGAAAATTCGGATTTTAGCCCAATAAAGTTCAAAAAAACTTAGCCTTATAAAGGATAAACCCTTACCTTTGCCGTCCTAAATTTAGGTATGATATGTTAGCAATAGTTAAAATCGCCGGTCAGCAATTTAAAGTAAAAGCAGGAGATAGCTTATACGTTCCCCACATAGAGGGAAAAGCAGGAGATTCAGTAGAATTTTCTGATGTTTTACTTACACACAGCGGCAACGATGTGTTGAGTGAAGGAATAAAAGCAACTGTAACAGCAGAGATAATTTCTGACCTGGTTAAGGGCGAAAAAGTAATCGCTTTTAAAATGAAAAGAAGAAAAGGTTTCCGTAAAAAGCACGGTCACCGTACGCAGTACACTCACATCAAAGTAACTGCAATTGCGTAATGAATTTTGAATGTAAAAATTCTTAATTCTAAAATTTAAAAAAAGTAAAAAATGGCACACAAAAAAGGTGAAGGTTCCGTAAAGAACGGGCGGGATTCACAAAGCAAAAGACTAGGTGTAAAAATATTTGGCGGACAGGTAGCTATTGCCGGAAATATCATCATTCGTCAGCGTGGTACACAATATCATCCTGGTAAAAATGTTGGTGTTGGAAGAGACTTTACAATCTTCGCTTTAACCGATGGATTAGTGGAATTTAGAAAAGCAAAAGGCGATAAAACTTTTGTTTCTATAAGCGAAGTAGAAGTCACAGCCTAATTTTTTTTAATGTTTTTTTTGGTATTATCAAAATAGTATTTATTTTTAAGTATTATTTACTAACCAATTAAATTAAAAAAAATGGCAACAAAGAAAAAAGCTGCTCCAAAAAAAGCTGCTGCAAAAAAAGCCGCTCCGAAAAAAGCTGCTGCAAAAAAAGCTGCTCCTAAGAAGGCTGCTGCAAAAAAAGCTGCTCCTAAAAAAGCTGCTGCAAAAAAAGCCGCTCCTAAAAAAGCTGCTGCAAAAAAAGCCGCTCCTAAAAAGAAGTAAGCTTTGCTTTATAAACGAGCAAAAAATAATGAGCCCTGGTTTTGCCAGGGCTTTTTTTTGCCCCAGCCCTTATTAATACAAGGTTTCAGCTATTTGTATATTTTGATCACAAAATATTTATTCCTCTAAAATTTACATTCTCTTTTAATACATTTGAGATATGAATAATTATGAAATAGCAGATTCATTTTCATTGCTTAGCAAGCTGATGGACATACACGGAGAAAATTCTTTTAAGTCAAAATCATATGTTGTTACAGCATTTACAATTGAAAAATTAATTGCACCATTAAGTGAAATACCAAAAGAAAATATTGCATCTATCAAAGGAATTGGCGCATCCAGCGCCCAGAAAATTATTGAACTTTTAGAAACGAAAAGGCTAAAAATACTCGAGGAACTCATTTTAAGCACTCCAAAAGGGGTGATCGAAATGTTAAATATTAAGGGTATCGGACCTAAAAAAATCAACACTATCTGGAAAGAAATGGAGATAGAAAGTATTGGAGAATTATTGTACGCATGCAAAGAGAACCGCTTAAAACTTTACAAAGGCTTTGGTGAAAAAACACAACAGAATGTAATTGAGAAAATAGAGTTTTATCAAAAAAATATGGGTAGCCATCTGTATGTAAATGCAGAAAAAGCAGCACCGGTATTGCAGGATTTTTTAGAAAAAATATTCGGTAAGAACGAGATACACATTACCGGACATTTTAAAAGACAAACAGAGACTTTAGATGAACTTGAATTTGTAATTGCCGGCGATGAAAAAACAATTGAAAATGCTTTGCAAAAAGTAGAAGGTTTTACTTTAAAGAAAACGGAAAATGATTTTTTATTGTATGAAACTCCGATAGGAATTGATATAAAGATTTATGCTGTAGAGAAGAATAACATTACAAGGAAATTAATAGAAACATCTTCCTCCGCAGAATTTGTAAAAGAACTTGCAGAAACCGGAAATAATCTTAACGGACATGAAGATGAGGAAGCTTTTTTTAAGAGTTCGGGTATGGCATATATACCAGCTTTTTTAAGAGAAAGCCCTAAAGCTTTAAAACACGCCAAACAAGGTAAACTACCGGAATATATAAAGGAAGGCGATATAAAAGGGATCATCCACTGCCATAGCAACTGGAGCGACGGGAGTAATACCATTGAAGAAATGGCAAATGCAGCTATAAAACGGGGCATGGAATACCTTGTTATAAGTGATCACAGCAAATCTGCTTTTTATGCCCAGGGGCTTTTTGAAGAAAAAATAAGAGAGCAACACTATTACGTAGAAGAACTAAACGAAAAATTGGCGCCTTTCAAAATATTCAAAAGTATCGAAAGCGATATTCTGAACGATGGTAGTCTTGATTATAGTAATGCGGTACTTTCTACTTTTGACCTGGTGATTGGCTCAGTACACAGCAACCTGAAAATGACAGAAGAAAAAGCGATGATGCGTTTGCTGAAAGCTATAGAAAATCCTTACACAACAATATTGGGCCACATGACCGGCCGTTTATTGCTAAGCCGTCCCGGTTACCCTGTTAATCACAAAGCAATCATTGATGCCTGCGCAGCGAATAATGTAGTAATTGAACTGAATGCTCATCCAAGCCGGCTGGATATAGACTGGCGGCATATTGAATATGCGTTGGAGAAAAATGTCTTGATTTCTATTGATCCGGATTCTCACTTTACAGAAGGGTTAGATGATTTGCGATACGGAGTACTGGTGGCACAAAAAGCAATGCTGCCAAAAGAAAAAAACCTGAGCAGCTTTAGCTTAAACCAATTTGAAGAATATATTACGGAAAGAAAAAGACTAAAAAATATTTAATCTTCTCCCGGTGCTAACGGGAAATTGATAAAAAATGCTGTCCCTTCATTTGTAGATGTTTCAAAGTAGATAGTTCCATTGCTTTGTTCTACTATCTGTTTACTCATTGCCAGGCCAAGACCGGTACCAGATGATTTTGTAGTGAAGTTTGGTATAAATATTTTCGACTGTATATCTTCGGGAATGCCGACGCCATTATCTTTTAATTTAATGAGTACAGAATCATCAATGATCTGTTCACTAATAAATATTTCAGGTAAGCTGTCTTCGGCAGAAGCCTGTAAGCCATTCTGGATAAGGTTTGTAAGCAAACGGTTTATATGTGTTCTGTCTGCAATAATATAAACCGGGTCTCTCAGTAACTGCCAATGCAATTTTATTTTATCATTGCCATCATACAATTGTTGAATAGATCGTAGCGATTCATTCAGATCTATTTTCTCCTTATTGGCATTTTCAATATTGGCAAACTGGCTGAACTGGCTTGCAATATTGCTTAAATGATCTATCTGCTCTACAAGTGTGCCTGCAACTCTTGACGAAAGTTCTTTTACATTCGGCGCATTATTTTCGATAGACTTTTGTAAGAATTGCATGCTTAATTTCATCGGCGTAAGCGGATTTTTTATTTCATGCGCCACTTGCCTTGCCATTTCCCGCCAGGCACCTTCTCTTTCTGTTTTTGCCAATGCTGCCGCACTTTCATCCAGCTTGTTTACCATTTTATTGTATTCCATTACAAGGCCGCCAATCTCATCATTTCGGTTCCAAACTATGGCCTCGTTTCTTTTACCAAGATTTATTTTTTTCATTTTTTCGCTAATGAGCGAAAATGAATTTGTAATTCGGTTTGCAATGAACAACGCAACAATACCGGCAATAAGAAAGATAAATGCATTCAGGTTAATGATCGTTACCAGAAAGTTGGATATCTCATCTTTTAACTTATTCTGAGAGGTGAAGTAAGGGATATTTAGATATGCATACTCATTCCCTTCTGCGTCTATAACCGGGACATAATTGCTCAGGAAGATCAATTTACCGATATGCTCTTTTTGAAAATACTGTACTTCTTTTTCATGGCTTAAATGATAATATGCAAGCGGTTCCATCTTTGTGCTTACGATGCCTTTAATATATGGCAACGGTAAGGATGAAACTTTAAGATCGCCACTCAGGCTGTAAAGATTTACGTCTACACCATGTATCTCAGATATTTTATTTATAAGCTCTTCTACACCTTTCTCATTAGAGATCTCTTTCATCTGCAAACTATCATTAGAAAGCCAATCCTTGTCCACGCTGCTTTTCAACTCTTTTTCCATTATATGAATGGTGCTGCTAAGTTTTTCCCGGTTATTATTTTCGTACCTGCTGATGAAAAATAAGATAGTGGCAATTCCAATTATTAAGAAAGAGATAGTGCTGAAAGTTATGATGGTACCATGCACCTGATTTCGGATAGTAAGCTGAAAATATGTTTTTAATTTTTTGAGATTAAGTTTTGAGCGAATTAAAACATTTATTATCCAGAACAATGCGGATAATAATAAAAACGAAAGAAACAGGTAAGAGAATAATGTGATGGATTCAATCAGCAGGCTGTTGCCCTTAACAATCACCACGTATTTATTTCCGCCTGCGTTATACCAAAGTTCACTGTGATTATTAATGCTTACAAGCAAATATGGTTGGCCTGCGAAATTAAGTTTAGGAAGTTTAGTTGCAAATGGATAATCATTATGGCTGCTGATCAACTTATCGTTTCGGTAAATAGCAAATGCATAAGTTGAAGAGTTTTCAATGGCATTATTGTGCCCCTTACTAAAAAGCTCTGGATATAAAGTTTCACTCCGTAAATTTTTGGGGCTTACTAAAATAAAAACATAACCCGTCAACTGTTCATCTGCATTTACAATCGTTTTTTTAGTGATATAGCTAAACCTGTCGTAAGCTTCATCATAATAATATAAGCCAGGTATACCGGTAGTTTTTGCCTGTGTATTTAAGATAGTATTTAGCTGGTTATAAGCAGTGGGTTCATCATTAAACAGCGGTTGTTCGTTTTCATCAAACGATAAAATTTTGGTGTCGTATTTATCGGTATAGCCCGAAAAATTATTGTTGATGAGGCTATCTTTAAAAAAGTGATTGCTATCGGCTTGCCTAAATCTGTAAAAATTATTTGCCAGGTAATCTGCTCTGAAATCGGTAAGCATTGTGTTAAGGAGCGTCTCATTTGCTGCATCAGATTTTGTTGCAAGAATTTCAGCATAGTGTCTCCTGCTACGGATCTCTTTACCATTATTTTCTACAATTATAACTGCTGAAATAGAAATTGAAAAAAAGAAAAGCCAGAAAACCATTTTGGAAGTGATAACACGGGAAGCAACAAGATCAAATCTTTCGGCATTCATCAAGAAGAGAAATAAGAGAAGCCACATTACCACATACAATTCAAATCCATCTACTATCGAAGAAATCCTAATAGTTAATATAATCAGCGCCAATACAGTGGTAACGAGGTAAAGTAATATAAAGGGTTTGGGAAAAAGTGGCTTTATCAGAAACAAAATTACCTGGCATAAAAAATAGTAACCGATGGCCACACAGCACAGCACAATAAAACCAATGACACTGTAAATATTTAAAGAGAAGAAATTGATCACATCAAAAGATATCTGGGAATCTGCAATGAGCGACCGGATAATATGTGCGCCGGAAAAGGTTGCTTCCAGGATAATAAAACATGCACTTCCAAGTATAACCCATTGTTGTATTTCTTCTTTGATCTTTAAACGAATATTCTGTACATACAGGTGATAACGGATAAATGTTACGATCCATAGAAATAATATGGAGTTTATCAGGAGATCGCCAAGGGAACGATGAATTAAGCTGGAACCATACACAGCAGGATCAAATAATTCAAACTGCCGGAGATTTAACGGGACGGGTAAAAAGTAACTTATATATCTTAATAAAACTACGCTGCACACCAGGAATGAAAAAGCAGCAAGTAATTTTTTGTTTGCAGCCAGATAAGAGGCGTAAAAATGTATGAATAAAAAGAAAAGAAAAGTGGCTATAAGCCTTAACCACACTGAGGTAACATTATTCTTAAAATTAAAATTGGCCACTTTTTCATTTATATGAAAGAGGACGTGGCCATCGATTGATTTTATGTTGCCTTTTTTTGCAGCACCTTCCGCTACTTCGTATTTTGGCGAAAGACCTGGATAATTAAGAAAATCGTTTGTTAAATAATCATTAGTAACGATATAATTCCATTTTACCGGTATTAATGCAACGGCTACCGTAGAAGTATTTTGTTTTTTATTCCAGACATAATAACCATTCGCCAATTTTACAAAGCCATTGTTTTGAGAGGAATAAAGTATAGCGGCATTAGGTAAAATATCCTGCGTATTCCAACGCAATAGTTGTGCATTACCAAGGGAATCTGTTTTATAATAGAAAAGGAAATAATCTTTATTTATAAGTGCTTTTAAAAAATCTTCGTCATAATTATTTTTTAAAAGTGTAGATGTGAATGTGGAATCTCCGGTCGTTTTTGCAAAGTCCTTTTCTGCTTTTTGAACATAACCAGTTAAATTATGCTCAACGGTTTTGAGGTTTGAATTTCCGGACCAGTAATTATCAATAATAAAAGAAATGGTGATAAGCCAGGCTGCTACTACCAGTAAGTAAAAATTTTCCTTGAGGAATTTTGGAAAAATCGGCTTTATCAATGAGTTTTATGTTAATTAGTAGAGGAATAAATTATTTATTTTTCATTCGAACCCATAAGGCTTCCATTTCTTCAAGGCTCATATCGTGTAAAAATTTATTTTCTTTTGCCGCTGCTGCTTCCATGCCGGTAAATCTTTCTATAAATTTTTTATTGGTGCGTTCCAGCGCATTTTCGGCATCTACCTGCAAAAACCTTGCAAAATTTACCAGGGAAAACAAAACGTCTCCCAGCTCATCTTCCATTTTATCTTTATCACCGGTTACGACAGCTTCCTGTAATTCCCCTAACTCTTCTTCCACCTTGTCCCAAACCTGTGAGGTATTATCCCATTCAAACCCAACCTGTTTTGATTTTTCCTGCAACCGCATTGCTTTTACCATTGCTGGTAAAGATTTTGGAACGCCACTAAGTACTGACTTTTTCCCTTCTTTTAGCTTAATTTTTTCCCAATTTTGTTTTACATCTTCATCGCTCGTTACTTTCACATCTCCATAAATATGTGGATGCCGGATGATGAGTTTTTCGCAAACATTATTGATGACTTCCTGTAAGGTAAATTCATTCTTTTCGGCTCCTAATTTTGCATAGAAAACGATGTGAAGCAGCAGATCACCTAATTCTTCTTTAATGCCTTTCCAATCCTTATCAGTAATGGCGTCTGTCAACTCGTAAGTTTCTTCTATGGTAAGTTGGCGCAATGTTTCAATGGTCTGTTTCTTATCCCAGGGACATTTCTCTCTTAGCTCATCCATTATTTTTACCAGGCGCATAAACTCTTCAGCAGGTTGCATACGTTAAACTTTTAAAAACGATAAAAATGAAAATACTACGAATAGAAATGTTACAATAAAAATTAACCACATGTTTAGAAATATAAATTTGAAAACAGTTTTTGCTCTTCGTTGAGCATAAAAATTCCGCATGGCTTTATACTCATAAAAAAATATTAATAAGAACAGTAGTACACTTATAAAAGATAGCCAGCTTAAATGGGGAAGATCTGAAAGCTTATTCAATAAAATAATTGCAAGGAGATCTATAAAAATAAATATATAGAGATGAATGCTAAAAATAGCGTGGCTGGCATAATACATTTTTTTGTTTCGGTTATACATTAGTTTTAGAAACAAAGCAAATAACGGAAGTGACACAAAAAGCATTTGGGGAATATTATGAATAAATATCTTGATCAATACATTGATCATTTCATTTGGATTGCCCTTATATTTTTCATTTATTTCAAACTTTTTATAAATCAATTGCTTCATAAACCAGCCATCATTCACTTTTCCAGCTGCCTCCAGTGAATCATACTGCTGGCGGCTTTTATACTCACGTCCCATTTGCATAACTTCTTTTGCTGGTAAACTATCTCTATATTTTTTAAATTCTTCTCTGGATAAAGAAACTTTTTTATTGAATTGCTTAGTAAACTGATTGAACTGAGAAGAATCCATTGCAGCGATGTCTTTCTCTGTTTTGCCATTAAATTTCAGGCTGTCTGAAACAACATTATCAAAATGATATACCGAAAAAAATACAAGAAAGAAAATAGCGGAGGTAAAGACATACATCCGCACAGGATTTAGATAACTGGCCCTGCGGCCTGCCCTGTATTCTGAAGATAAAAAGCCCGGCTTAAAAATTAAAAATTTGAGGGTGCTGAAAAATTTGCCATCAAAATGTGTGATATCGTTAAAAAAATGTGTTACAAGATGCCACGCCGATTCAGCCGGTTCTACATTTTCCTGGCCACAGACACTGCAAAATCTTCCGTTTATTTCAGCGTTACAATTAAGGCAGTTTTTTTCTTTTCTTTCTTTTAGATGACTCAATGCAGATAATTTTGTTAAAAATAATAAAGTTTGTTTGCATGTAACCAGTAAAGATGGCTTAGCTTGCTAACTTTGCACATATAAATTTTTTGAATGAAAAAAAGGCTCCTTATTGTTTTTGGTTTTATCACGTATGCTGTTAGTGGATTTTCGCAATATTATTATAAAGATATTCTGAGCAACCAACAATTGCTGGTGGATATGGCAAAGTATAAGGAGGACAAAGTACGTGATATTAATATTAAGAGCTTCGAAGCTGATGGCAGACCAAGCGAAGGCTTTTTTTGTCGCAAAAAAATAAGTAAAGATTACAAGACAGTTGATCTTATTACAAGGTCGGATGTATCAAATACATCTGAAGTTGTTTCTTATTTTGATGCCGCTGGAAGATTGATCAGTACGACTGACAGTTCTAACAGTGCGGTTACACACAACCAATATCTATACGACGATAAAAATCGGATACAATCTATTAGCTCTATAGTTCGCTCAAGTGATGATGATTTTACAAACCAGATCTCGGAAGTGCATGTTTATTTTTACAATGAAACGGGTATGGCTGAGAAGATGCTTAGGATCAAGAATAATTCAGACACTACTGTTATACTTTTTGCAGCTGATGAAAACAACAACATTGGTATAGAAAAAGATACAAAAAGCGGGAATAAATATTATTATTATTACGACGCAAAAAAGCACCTGACCGATATTGTACAGTCAAATGATCTTAAGAAGAACCTGGTTCCGGATTATTCTTTTGAATATAACGCAGCAGGGCTTGCAACGCAAATGACAACTTCCGAAGAAGGTGGTAATTATTATTTCATTTGGAAATATACTTATGATAACGGCTTACGTGTAAAGGAGAGATGCTTTGGTAAAGAAAGAAATTTACTAGGGAGTATAGAATATGAATATAAATAACTCACTTATTTCCCGATACAGAATTTCCCAAAAATAGTTCCCAGTATATCCTTGTCATGAAGAATCTCGCCGGTTATCTCACCTAAAGAATGCAATGCATGACGGATATCTAATGAAAGCAAATCTCCGGTAATGTTTGACTGTAAACCTGCCTGCACTTTTAATAATGCAGTTTCACAATCCCGTAATGCGGAGTAATGACGACTGTTTACCACAATCGTATTATTGGTATTTATTTTTTCTGAAAGCACCAGGGATGGAAGATAATCGATCAGATTTTGTATATGCACTTTATCCAATGCGGATACTTCAAAAATGGTATAAGCGTTTCCCACCTTTTCATTAATGTCGTGCTTAAGCATTCTTACATTCCGATCATCGCACTTATCAATTTTATTTGCAACAAGCAAAACTTTTTGTCCTTCTGGTTTTAATTTTTCTATATCCGCAAGTACATCCATTTCTGAATTGTTACTTGCATCAAATACATAAATCAATATACCTGCATTATTGATTTTCTCAAGCGATCTTTCAATTCCTATTTTTTCAATAGCATCCGTTGCTTCTCTTATGCCTGCAGTATCTATTAACCGAAACACAATTCCATCTACTACTAATTTTTCTTCGATCGTATCCCTTGTTGTACCAGCAATATCAGTAACAATGGCTCTTTCTTCATTCAGCATTGCATTTAATAAAGTAGATTTCCCGGCATTAGGCCTTCCGGCAATAACTGTGGTTACACCATTTTTTATAATGTTACCGAGTTTAAAAGATGTGGCTAACTTTTTTATTGCAATTAGAATTTCTTCTACCAGTGTTTCTAATTTTTTTCTATCAGCAAATTCTACATCTTCTTCTGCAAAATCAAGTTCTAATTCTATCAATGCTGCAAAATGAATGAGCTGTTCTCTTAAAATTTTTATGTCATTACTGAAACCGCCTTTCATTTGTTGCAAAGCAGTTTGTTGCGCCGCTTCACTTTCACTTGCAATAAGATCTGCTACTGCTTCTGCCTGTGTCAGATCCAGTTTACCATTTAAAAAAGCTCTTTGCGTAAACTCACCCGCTTTAGCAAGCCGGGCACCTTTCAGCATACAAGCTTGTAACACTCTTTCCTGCACAAACTGGCTGCCGTGACAACTTATTTCTACTACATCTTCGCCGGTATAACTTTTAGGAGATTTATAAAGGGAAACAACAACTTCATCTAATACGTTTTCATCCTCTTTTATAATCCCGACATGTAAGGTATGCGAAGGCTGAGCGATGAGATTTTTTGATGGAAAAAGTTCATTTACAATTTCCACTGCTTTTGGGCCACTCAACCTGAGAATACCAAGGGCTCCTATGCCCGGCGGCGTCGCCAGCGCTATGATTGTATCATCCCACCCCAAAAGTTTATTTGCCATAATGCAAAGATACGATGTGGCATTTTTAAAGGATAGATATAAACGGTCCCATAAAAATATTTTAGAAACGTTAGTATGAAAAGTAAATTTTAAATTTACATTAATGAATCTGCAACATAATCTCTCTTTAAAAAAATACAACAGCTTTGGCATAGATGCAACAGCAAAATATTTTGCAAACTTCAAAACCGCCGAAGAACTGCAGACTTGTTTATCTCGGTCAACTATTAACCATCAACCACCAACACTCATTCTCGGAGGTGGTAGTAATATTCTTTTTACTAACGATTTTGATGGGCTTGTTTTAAAAAATGAGATCAGTGAAATAGAAAAGGTAGATGAAGACGAAAAATATATTTATATAAAAGCCGGTGCAGGAGTAGGGTGGCACCAGTTTGTAATGCATTGTGTTGAAAATAATTATGCCGGCGTTGAGAACTTATCCTTAATACCTGGTAATGTGGGCGCAAGCCCGATGCAAAATATTGGAGCATACGGTGTAGAAATAAAAGATATTTTTTATTCTTTGGAAGCTTATCATTTACAGGATAATAAAATTGTGAATTTTACTTTACCCGATTGCAATTTCGGATATAGAGAAAGTGTTTTTAAAAATAAATTTAAAGATCAATTTGCAATTCTCAATGTTACTTACAGGCTAAATAAAATTCCTGTTTTTAATACTTCTTATGGAGCTATCGAGCAGGAACTTGAAAAAATGAATGTGGAAACAATCAGCATACGAGCCATTTCACAAGCTGTAATAAATATCCGTCGCAGTAAATTGCCAGATCCTGCAGTGATCGGCAATGCGGGGAGTTTTTTCAAAAATCCAGAGATAGGCAAAGAGCAATTCTCAGTGTTAAAAAGTAAATTTTCGGCGATAGTTGGGTATCATTTGCAAAACGAGAGTGTAAAACTTGCTGCCGGTTGGATGATAGAACAATGCGGCCCTCAACCTGGTATGAGCTGGAAAGGTTATCGAATAGGTGATGCAGGCTGCCATGCAAAGCAAGCCCTTGTTTTAGTGAATTATGGAAGTGCATCCGGCAATGAAATATTTGAATTAAGTGAAGCGATTATTGCATCTGTGAAAGAAAAATTTGATGTGAGTTTACAGAGAGAAGTAAATATCATATAAATCAAAAACTCCGGAAAAATGCCGGATTTTTTGATAATATTGTTTACATAATTTAATTAAAATCCTCTTCATTAAAATCATCATCCGTATAATGCTGGCTGCCAATATTCAGCATACTACCCATCAGATCTTTAAATTCTATTTTTCCATCTATCACTTTTTTACTGATAAGCGAATAAGATGCAAGACCGTGTAAAACAAGTTCCATTAAAAGAGCGGTTTCTTTTTCATTGGCTGTATTAAAATATTTTTTTACCAACGCATGCAAACCACTAACGGTATATAGTAATTGTATTTTATCAGCATCTTTTGTTTCTAAGAAAATATTCAATGCATTTCCTGCATCAAACCAGGAAGTAATTGCTTTGTAAGGATTCTCAATTGCTTCTTTGCCCTTGCGTTTTTTTAATGTTTCAGGGTTAGGAAAATAATGTACAAATTGTGTGCGAATCGCTTTTTCTAAAAGTTTATAAGCCACCTGCAATGGGCCTTCCTGTTCGCCTTCGTATACCAATTCTATTTTTCCTGTAATGGATGGAACAATGCCTGTAAGATCTGCCAGCCAGACCTGAGTAGTTTTCTCGCCATTTATTAAAGCTCTTCTTTCTGCGGCACTTACCGCATTTTCATAAGCTGCAATTGTAAGCCTTGCACTTACACCACTTTTTTTATCTACCAGTTCACTTTCCCGTGCTTCAAATGCTACTTGTTCAATAAGTCTTTTAATAAGATCACTGACTGCTACTTTTTGCTGTTGTTCTTTATTGATGTTTGCTTCCTGTTCAGTTATCTGCAATGCATTTTCCAATACTTTAGGATAATGCGTCAATATCTGGCTTTCTATCCTGTCTTTTAACGGCGTTACAATGCTGCCACGGTTGGTATAATCTTCGGGGTTGGCAGTAAACACAAACATCACATCAAGGGGTAAACGAAGCTTAAAGCCACGTATCTGCAAATCGCCTTCTTCCAGAATATTAAAAAGAGAAACCTGTATCCTTGCCTGCAGATCAGGCAATTCATTTATTACAAAAATGCAGCGGTTACTACGGGGAATGATACCGTAATGCAAAACTCTTTCATCTGCAAAACTTAGTTTTAAATTAGCTGCTTTTATTGGGTCAATATCCCCGATAAGATCAGCGACACTTACATCAGGTGTTGCCAGTTTTTCGCCATATCGTTTGCTGCTGTGCAACCATTCAATAGGTGTGTTATCGCCCTGTTCTTTAATTATATTCACTGCATAATGCGAAATTGGATTCAGCGGATCATCATTTATTTCACTGCCGGAAATAATAGGAATATATTCATCCAGCAAAGCTGTCATTTGCCTGGCCATTCTTGTTTTTGCCTGCCCACGCAGCCCTAAAAATAAAATATTATGCCTTGATAATAAAGCTCTTTCCGTATCAGGTATTACGGTGTCTTCGTATCCGATGATTCCGGGAAATGGATTTTCTTTTTGTTTTATTTTGATGATCAGGTTATCTCTTATTTCATCTTTAATGCTTTTAGAAACATAGCCACTCTTTATTAATTCGCCTAACGTGTTGATTTTCTTTGTATCCATTTTATATTTTTATTTTATTGGGAAATTTTACGCAAAAGCTCAAACAAATATTTTGCTTTGCGTTCTCTTTGCGCCTTTGAATGAAAAATTTAATACACTGTCTTCCTTTTACCACTTTCAAAATCTTTAAAAATGAATGCCCCTAATTTGTCTAGCGATGCAAAGAAAGCTTTGCCATTATTTGTTTCAGTAAACTCCTGTACAAATCTCTGCAAATAGGGATCGCTGGCGATCATAAATGTTGTGATAGGTATTTTAAGTTTTTTGCATTGCGTTGCAAGGTTCATACAACGGGTCATTATTTTACGATCTATTCCAAAACTGTTTTTATAATATTTACTACCGACTTTAAGACAGGTAGGTTTTCCATCTGTTATCATAAAGATCTGCTTATTCGGATTTCGTCTGCGGCGGAGGATATCCATAGCCAGTTCCAACCCGGCGACTGTATTTGTGTGATATGGCCCAACTTGCAAATAAGGTAAATCTTTTACTTCAATCGTCCAGGCATCATTTCCAAAAACAACAATGTCCAAAGTATCTTTTGGATATTTGGTTTGTATCAATTCACTCAATGCCATCGCCACTTTTTTGGCAGGTGTTATCCTGTCTTCACCATACAATATCATGGAGTGAGATATATCTATCATTAATACCGTAGAGGTTTGTGATTTAAAATCTGTCTCTCTTATTTCAAGATCATCTTCCTGCATTTTAAAACTATCAATACCGTGGTTAACCTGTGCATTGCGTATAGAAGATGTAAAATCTATCTGCTCCATTGTGTCGCCAAACTGGAATGGTCGTGTCTCCGGGTTTATCTCATCACCACCACCGGGCTTAAAAGTGTTGTGACTGCCCTGTCTTGTTTTTTTTATTTTGCCAAAGATCTCTTCCAGACTTTTTTTACGAATTCCCTGTTCAGTTTTTGATGTGATCTTTATTTCCCCATTTGGATTTTTATCATCTATATAACCTTTGTTTTTTAACTCTTCCAGAAAATCGCCCATCCCATAATCATCATTGGTGAGCTTATATTCTTTATCCAGCTCATTCATCCACTGCATGGCTTCGTTAAAATCGCCATTAGTGTAAGTAAGTAATTGCATAAACAAGTCGAGTAATTCTTCAAACTTTGTTTTTGCATTTTCAGCAGGATTGTATTTAGAGAAATTAAAACCAAGCATGGTAAGAAGTTTAAAAGTTCAATGTTTAAGAGTTCAAGCGGTCATCGGTCATCGGTCATCCCCACAATTTACGTAACAATTTGCACTGCTGTTTGGTTGCATTGTTAAATAAAAAAAGCCCTGTGTTTTTGTTCACAAGGCTTTTCTTTATTTATGCTGAAATTTATTTTTTATTGCTGTCAGCAGCGGCTTTAATTACCGGTGTAGTTGTAATCGGCCCATTATTTTCAAGCATTTGTTGTGGATTTTTAAATTGCTGTTCCAGTGACATTAAAGCTTTTAATAAGTTGAGGTTTCTTTCTTCTTCGTAAGAAAGAAGATCTCTCTTATTATCATCCAGGCTTTGGTA
>JBDSIB010000083.1:0-14841 GCA_039918155.1 Ferruginibacter sp. | reverse complement strand
GTAATTAGTTTTTTAATTGTTGCCAAAGTTTCATTTGTCCAACCAAGAGGCTTTACCATTTGAGCCAAAACTTTTGAATTATATTCTAAATTCCATTCTTTCTTATAGTCTGTTTGTTTATTGTATTTGTGTTCAATTCCTAAATCAATACTTTCCTTTGTCGAAGCAATTTTGTCGGCAGGATTGAATTCAATTGAAACTATGTAATCTTTAGGAACTAATTTTAAGTATGAGGTTTTCAGAAAGCTAATCTTGTCAAAGTTTGAGTCAATATTTGAAATGAGTTCTTTCTTGCTACTTCTCGGCATTGAAAACATTACAAGAAAAAACTCCTTTGTTTGCTCATTTCCTTCATTATACATTTTTAGCAATTCACTTTTCTTGGGTTCAGGCAAGTCTTTTAAAATTGACTGAAGAAGAGAATCTTTATTAATAGCCTTATTAAAACCTTGTCCACAAACAGTGTTTGTCAACGTGAAAGAAGAGAGTAAAAAAATCATAAAGTATTTCATAATATTAGGGTCTGATTTAATGGCAGCGTACAATAGTATTTATGCAATTGTAAGCTACTCTAATTTATAAATAATTATTATCAATATTTTATATTATTAATTTTGCGACTGCCTGCCAATAAAAAAAATATTTTTAGTTCGATAATACCAGTTAGTTAAAAACCACACAGGGCGGCAACTTATTAATTATCGAAGGAACACCTTCGGGTGCTAAAAAGCTGATACTAACTACAGCTTTTGGCAATGTATTGCCCTTGGCAGGCATTTAGTTTGATGCACTCAAGTTGCGCTTTGTTATTTCGTGGTGGTGTTCAACATGAAAAACTGTAAAATATAGCATTTCTCTTATAGTCAATTTGCCTAACAATGGATGCGGCAAGATTAATGTGTCAAGATCCTTTTCAGTAAATTTTTCAATTTTTGAACATAGCACTTTTATGTTTTTTGTCAATGCTTTAATGATTGTTTCTTTCTGATTAAGCGCAATCGCTTTGGGAATAAAAGGTCGTGTTGCCTTGCCACCATTTTCCAATTTGTTAAGATATTTTTTTACTAACTCTTCATAAGTTCTACCTGGTCTGTTTGCTTTTCCAAAGACAAGACGAATAAAAATCCTTGGGAAACTCAATATTAGCGTAACCGGTTTTACTGAAAGATAAATATGGTCAAGCTGTTGTCCTGCGGTCCATTTTTGCAGGGGACTAAATGAAAACTCCTCATTTGTTAAACCATTTATGTATTCAATAAATGAGCTGTGATTTTCGGTAAGTAATGTTATGATTTCCCGTCGTTCCATTTGATATAAGCGGTTATTTTATGTTTGCCACCAACGCAAACAGGGCTTGCCAAAGTACGGGAATTAGTATTGTGTCCACCCTGTACCGATGATGGTTAAAAACCGAAGATGAAGTTAATAACAAAAAGCCAAATAGATAATATAAAGCTGGATATTAAGCACGATAGCAACATAAAGTTGATGATAACTTTTATCTGCCCGTATTTTGGCAAATACTTTGCTACGTGCCGTTTTTATTCTTTTGTAAAGTTATAAGTTTGTCCATTTTGTTTTAAGATCATTGCCTTTTCAGTTGTATTAAATTCTATAAAAATTCCTTCGTCCGAATGACTAAATGTGTCTTTTTTTATTGCTTGTAAAGTAATTGCGTTTTGGCCTGTTGCTTGTGCCAAAAGATTTAGGTTGTTTTTTGTTATAGAAATTTTGATGGGCAATTGTTTACTGCTGTAAATACCTAAATATTTGTCCAGGTCCTGGCTTGTTACTTCATAGATATTTATTACCGGCGGTGGAATATAATTATAAGGAATATAATTCTCCCATTTCCAGGGTGTAAAAATATCGCCAATAGAGTAGGTCAATAGCTCTTTAAAAACACTTTCTCCGTTATCGTTGTTGGTCATAATAACAATTGCGATCTTTTTATCAGGGAAACAAACTGAATAATGTCCCCAACCGTCATCGTGGCCTTCTTTAAAAAAGGCTCGTCCATATGGGGTCTTAAATGTTCCCACACCAAATCCATATCCTAACTGAATATCATCATTATCAGTACCATCAATTTGAGCAAGTGGTCCAAATTGACTTTTCGATTTTATTCTTATCTGTTGGCTTGTCATTGCATTAAAACTTTTTTTTGAAAGTCCTTTGCTATTTATTAATGCAGTATAAAACTTGGTAAAGTCTTCAAAATCGGTGCTCATAGAACCACCGGCACCGGCTTCTTTCCATTTCATCAATTCATATGGTTCACCTTTCGCATTGTGTCCAAAGCAAATGTTACTGTCAAAACGTGACTGCCAGACCTGGCTTGTGCTGGTCATTCCTAATGGTTTAAAAACCCTTTCTTGTGAAATAGTTTCATAGTCTTTTCCTGTTATTTGTTCAATTACAAATTGCAACAAATAAAGTCCTTCGCCTGAATAAGAATATCGACTACCAGGCTCAAACTTAATTTTTAGTTTTTTATCTGCTTCAAACCAGCGCCAATTGGGAAAACCTGTGCTATGAGTTAAGCACATTCTGGCGGTTATTTTTTCATATCGTTTGTCATCTTTTAAGTCGTGATAACCGCGTCTGAAACCATCTATCTTAATTTCTGGTAACGGTTTACTCAAATATTGAATAAGTGGCTTGTCAAGGTCAATAACTTTTTCCTGAACATACTGCATTACAATATATCCAAATACCATTTTAGCAAATGATGCCCCGTACATTACAGATGTTTTTTCAAAGGGAATATTTTTTTGAACATTTGCAAGTCCGAAAGTTTTATTAAAGACTGGTTTATTATCATTGAAAATTGCAACTGCAACTCCTGAAACATTGGCGACTTTCATTAGTTGTTCAATTTTTGCATCTAAACTGTCCACAGTTGTTTTGCTTCCGTCAATTCTGTTGATTGTTTGTCCAAAAGTAATTATCGGGATCGACAGCAAAAGTGTCGCTAAAAATATTTTAAATTTCATAACTATTTGTTTTCTGTAAGGTGGTGGTCCAGTGGTACATCGTACACAGCTTGCTGCTGTGCTGGAATTTATAATGTGCAACCCGTAACCGCAGCCCAATAAAATTACTGATGATGAAGATAAGTACAAAAGCTCAATAGAATTACGTCTGACCGAACCGCTGCTCATGTTGCCAAATTTATAAATAAAAGTGCATTGTTTATTCTATTGTTCAACAGAGATTTTTGCCGTTGTCGTTGTTTTCAAGACAATGTGAACTATATTGAAATTCGTAAACAGTTTGATAGAAAAGAAACATTATGAAAGTAGCAATAATGGTAATCGTATTATTCACAGGAAGTAAATTATTTGCTCAAGACTTTTCAAATATTTCCATCAAACTAAATCAAATTGAGACACTTCCATGCTCTTATATCAAAGATGAGAATTCAGGTAGAAAATTTTATGACAAAGCATTTGACTTCATCTTATCACAAGACACATTCGCTATTCCGTCACTCATTAATTTATTGACAGACACTTCAGTAAGTAAAGTAAAAAAAACAGGTACAAATTATTATTACAAAAAAGGTGACTTAGCATTTATTCTCATTAACTATATAGAATGGGTTCCATTTGCTTTAATAACTCATTCGCAATGGTGTATTTGTTGTGACTGTGGAAATCTGCCAATGGGTTTTTTGCAATATGTAGACAGGAATCGATTTGAATTTCAGAGAAATTACCAATCCTATTTTGTCAGTGAGGAAAGAAGAAAAATGATAAAGGAAATCGCAAAAGGAAAGAAGAAAAAGCGAAGTCGTTAATCCTCAGCGTACCGCCGCCTTGTGTCTCCACGAGACATATGCTATGATAATTTCCTTCCATCACTTTGCGGAATGGAAAAGCTAAAAAGAAAATCCCATACAGCATTAAATAAAATATGCTTGTGAGCTGCAACGATTAAATTTGTATAAAGTATTTGATTGTTATTGAACTGAGGGGAAGTCTCGTGGGACAGGAGCGTAGGCAAGTTATTTGCATTTGTTGTTCGCAAAAATGGTTTAAAAGATTGCGAATGTTTGTTTTTAAAGAATGTTTGATCTTGTATATTGGGTAATACAAACGTTGCCTACTTTTAACCCACAGTTCATTATGAAAAAGCCAATAGCATTAATAATCGCAATATTTTTTTCTCTTTCTGCCTTCAGTCAGACAGGAGAATGGTATACTTATAGCTATGGCGGATTTTGCAGTACTTCGATTTTTCTCATTAGCGATGGAACTTATAAATATGAATCTGGTTGCGAAGCATCCTCTCATGTTTCATTTGGAACCTGGATACAAAAAAAGGATACGATTAAGTTCAAGCAAATTGATACAAGAGATTTTAAAGTTTTAAATATTTCGCCATCAACAACTACAAACTCAGAAATACTCTCAGTGAAAATATTCGACCAAAACAAAAGAAATATAACTGAAAAAATAAAAGTGAAACAATATGTACAGGGCAAAGGAACTTATACTATGGGTTTAGATAGTTCGGGAACAATACGTACGGATTTTTTGAGAGATAGCGGAATTATTATAATTCAATCACTGGAGAAATTGATGAACGGAGCTTTGGATATAAAAGTTGACTCGTTTACAAATTTTGAAATAACACTTAATGTTCCGAACTCTTTAATTTATAGTATTGGTTCAAACTTTACCAACGTCGGGGATTTTGAGCTATTAAAAACTAAAGACGCTTTACTATCCGTAGAAACTTATACCGCAGATGGGAATGCCAAACCTTTCAAAATAAAATATGAGCAACAAAAAAAATAACTTCCGCTAAAACGAGCAGGGCTTAAAACCAAATTTTTATACTGAGTTTCCATAATAATTCCAACACATGTGGCGGCGAGAGAAATAAATTATAACTCTATTTAAAATGAAATTTCCTTTACAAGATTTAGCGACAGGTAGTAAGTTCGCTTTGTTTTTTTGCAGTGCTGTAATTTTTTTGATTACTGCTGTTTTAGTGACATTAGATTTAACCAAACCCCAAATTGCAACAAAAGAAGACTTGATTTTTTTTAGCGGCCAACTTACCGATCATCAATATTATAATCCGACACGAGGTAAGAAAGAATGCTGGTTCACGATAAAGAATAAAAAAAATGCTTTTATTATTGATGACCTGGATATTTTTGACATTCAAGGGTTTCAAAATCTCACAAACGGAGAGTCAGTAAAGATTGGAGTTTCTCAGCGAGATTTTGCTCGATTACAAGTTGAAAACGGCTCTATATTTATTTATTTTTTAGGCAGTAAAAATTATATATTTCTTGACTATAATGATAAGATTAAGAAATATAATGGGAAATCTATTTATTACCTTTACTCTTTTCTTTTTTTTCTGAGTTCATTGCTTTTCTATCTTGGCTTAATATCTAAAAATAGAACCAAACTAGGTAATTAAAACTTCGCCTACCACGAACTAAGAAAAAATGTTTTTAAGTTTTTTTACATTAAAAATGTATTCCTAAAGGCATTATAAATTAAAAGACTTTTACTTCATCTTCCTTGGTTTCGTTAATATATTTTAGTAATTTGTATCGCTGTAATACTTTTCATTATTTGTATTGCATCTCATCGATCGCTTGTTCCTTTTTATTCATTCATTTTATTGTAACTGCCTTGCAGCATTGGGTTGTATGCAGAAATGAAAATAAATATTAATGAATTATTTTTAATTATTAAAAGAAAAAAATGGCCCAGGCACTTATTATTATAGCTATCCTTGCTTTATTTCTTGCTTGCTATCTTTTGGCAAGGAGAGATGATAAAATTATTGATCTTCAGAAAAGACTTGACATACTGGAAAATAAAACCGCAAAGAAAATTGTGAGCCGATTGCTTTTTGTAGAACTTAAATCGGTTAACAGTGTATTAGATACTTTAAATGATTGTTTTTACCAGATAGATAAAAATGGAGATTACGATATTGATACGGAATACAGGTTGGCCAATGTAAATGATGAATGGTGGGAATCCTTATCCAAAGAAGACCTGGAAGTAGTGAATAAAATAAAATAATTCCTACGCAGGTTTAAAATCAAGTTGTTTAATTTTTGCCGGTTGCTTAAACGGCTCAGAAATTTTTCCTGAGAAATAAATAATGCTGCCTACTCCAGATAAAGTTACACTAACAAGTATTGCAATTTTTGCAATATCCCTGTTTTCTTCTCCACCAAATGCAAGCATCGTTGTAAATATAGACATGGTAAATCCAATGCCTGCCAGTGTTCCCATTCCTAATATCTGTTTCCATTTTATATTAGTTGGCAGTGCGGCCATATTAAGTGATACTAGAATATAACTCATAAAAAATATTCCCAATGGTTTGCCGATTACCAGCCCGGCCATTATTCCTAATGCCAGGGTTGATGTTAAAGCTACAGAAGGATTTGATGGAAGAAATATTGATGTGTTTGCTAAAGCAAATAAAGGGAGGATCAAAAAATTTACAACGTTATGTATCGCTTTTTCTACCGCCACTAACTTATGTACTGGAATAGCAAACGCAAATAAAACTCCGGATATACTGGCCTCTATACCGGATTGTAAAATTACATACCAAAGTACTAAGCCAAGAATGATCTGTAGTGCACCAAATGTTACTTTAAAATAATTTAGCAAAAGTAAAACAGCAAATAAAATTCCGGCTATTGCTAAATACATCCAATGAATGATACCACCGTAAAAAAATGCAATTACTAAAATGGCACCGAGGTCATCAATGATGGCCAGTGCCATTAAAAGGATTTTTAAATTTAGCGGAACTCGTTTTCCTAAAAGAGATGCAACGCCTAAAGAAAAAGCGATATCCGTTGCCGTTGGTACACCCCAGCCACGCAAAAATTCAGTTTGAATATTAAATGATACAAAGATCAATGCCGGAACCAGCATGCCGCCAATAGCTGCGCCAAAAGGTAAAACTGCTTTTTTAAAAGAGGAGAGCTCTCCTTCAACTAATTCTCTTTTAATTTCTGTACCTGCCATTAAAAAGAAAATCCCCATCAGGAAATTATTGATCCACTCCAGGCAATTACCCGGCAGGTGGAGCGATTCCATTACATGAATTTCATTCATCCAGAAATTATGATAGCTGTCACCAAAAGAAACATTGGTAAATGTTATGGAAAGAATCGTGCAAATAATTAAAAGAATACCAACAGCCCTGCTATCATTAATAAAATAACGGATGGGAGAAAATATTTTTAAAATGAAAGGATTCATAAATTTAAAAAAAGCAGAAAGGAAGGAACCAATTTTCCTGCCTTTCTGCGTAAATAATCAACACTATATATTAATCTACATAACCAAGCACTCCGGTTTCAGGAATGTCTAAGCCTGCAATTTCATCCACTTCTTTGCTTCTAAGCGGAACAATTTTATTCAAAAGTTTAAAGAAGAAATACATTACTACAAATACAAAAACAAAACAGGTAATGGTACCGATCAACTGGGCAATAAATTGTTTTCCATCACCATAAAAAAGTCCTTTTACATTGCCTGCAACACCATTCCAGCCATCGCCATAGCTACCATCTGCAAAAAGTCCAAGTGATAAAACGCCCCATGCACCATTTACACCATGTACGGCAAATGCACCAACCGGATCATCAATCTTTAATTTTCTATCTACAAAATTGTAAACAAGAATTACCAGGATACCTGCAATAGCACCAATGATAACCGAAGAAAGCGAATTAACAAAAGCACATGGCGCTGTAATAGCCACAAGCCCGGCCAGCATACCATTTGCGATCATACCCGGATCTGCTTTGCCACCTTTTGCATACATATAAAATAATGCTGACAATGCACCGGCCCCACCGGCAAGCATTGTATTAACTGCGATTACACTTATACGTAAGTCTTGCCCTGCAAGAGTAGAACCAGCATTAAAACCAAACCAACCAAAGGCTAAAATAAATGTTCCTATAATTGCCATCGGAATATTGTGCCCTGGAATTGTATTTACAGTTCCGTCTTTGCCATATTTGCCATATCTCGGTCCAATAATAATTGCACCAGCCAATGCTGCAACACCGCCCACCATGTGTACTACTGATGAACCTGCAAAATCAACATGGCCATGACCTAAGCCAAAGTTTGCACCAAGCTGTGATAACCAGCCGCCGCCCCAAACCCAATTTCCGAAAATAGGATATACGAACATGGAGATAAAGAAACCATAGATTACAAACGATTTTAATGTCCATCTTTCTGCCATAGAACCGGTAGGTATAGTAGCGGTTGTATCCATAAATACCATTTGGAATAAGAACAAAGTATAGATACCAACATCATAATATTTGCTGCTTAAGAAAAATCCTGCTTTGCCCCACAATCCAAAATCATGTCCGAACATATGGATCACATATTCACTTGGAATAACACCGGCTGAGCCACCCAATGCACCAAGATTAAAGCCACCTCCAAACATGATTGCAAAACCGCAGATCCAGAAACCGATCATACCAATTGCATAAATTAAGAAGTTCATACAGATGGTATGCGACACGTTTTTCTTTTGTGTAAAACCAGTTTCTACCATTGCAAAACCAGCCTGCATAAACATCACCAGGAAGCCAGCGATCAGTGTCCACATTATGTTCGTAACAATTTTAGTATGCCCATCTGCAGCACCAATGGTATTTACGGCAGAAATTACTTTGTTTAAAGTGCTATCCTGTGTTGCAGCCAAAGTGTCAATTCCGAGGTCTTTTATTGTACCCGTTGCACCTCCTGTAGGATCTTGCCCCATCGAGAAAAACGGTAAGAGAATCATCAGCAACACTAATCCGAAGGCAACATTAATTGCAAACCGATGCTTCCTGATTTTTGCCAAAAAAGTTGAAGTCATAAGTAATAGTTTTAGGTTTAAAAAAATAGTAAAGGAGATTTCTTAGAATTTATATACTACTGCTACAAGGCCGGTTGCTGTTGATTTTGTACCTGTGCCATTGCTTTTTAAATAGATTTCACTTTGTGCATTCTCAAATCTTAATTCTGGAATAATAGTAAGCGGGCCAACTTTTGCATTAAGAGAAAGGGTATTTGCAAAAATGTTTTTTGTAGGGTAGTACACCGTTTTATTATCGCTGATATATTCGCTTCTTAATGTAAGACCAATCTTTGCAGTAGGATCAAAATTGAAGTACAACGCATTGCCTACCCAGCTTCCATTTGGATCAGTGCTGGCACTCACTTGTTTCCTCGATTGAACTGTACCATTGTAACCGATATTAAATTTAGAACTAACAACTCCTGTTACAACAAGATCTACCTGGTTCAATGATTTTAATCCGCTTGGATTAGTTCCATTGTCAGATCCGGCAAAGCCAGAATAATTGAGGAAAAATTTAAGGTTGCCATTCTTGCTGCCGCCGCTAAATTGTGCGATCAGGTTTCTTACCGAAGTAGAAGAAGTGGCCTCGTCAGTGTAATTGGTAATACCAACCATAAATGCAACCGGCCCTGCAGTAATATCTGCCTTTAAACCCGTGTGTGAAAATGGCCCGTTGGTAAACATGTAGCTCATGCTATAGTTCCTGTTAAGCGCTGCATCTACCAGCTCATAACCAACATGCGTGGCAAATTTTCCGACAGTAAATTTCACTTTGGATGAAACTGCATAAGTAACAAAAGCTTGTTTTACAGCAGCTAAAGTAACAAAGCCGTTTTTCCCTGATGCTGCATCACCATCAGGATAAGAAAATTCTTCAGCCCTAGGGCCAAAACCTAAATCGACTGTAGCACCTACCTTTCCATTAAGTGCAGTCGCATCAGCTCTTAGCGATGCCATACCTAATTCAAAAGAACTTTGAGAATTTGTAAAACTGGTGTAATTGTTTTGTTGCCCGGAAAAGTTGTAGCGGTAATAAGCATCTACAGATCCTGAAAAGGAGAGGGTCTTTGTAGTGTCCTGCGCATGCGAGGAAAAAAAGAACAAAAGAGTGCCTGCTGCTAAAGAGAATTTTCTTAACATTGTGTTGATTTTAATAGTTAAATAAGAGGTACAATCCATGAACTTTATCGAGAAGCTCATAAATGGTTGTACCTTTTTCGTTTACGCTTCAATAGAAGTCTCTTTTAGCAAGCCATCGGTGTGAACCAGTAAGGTTCCCTGGGTATATTTTTCATTGTGTTGTGATTCGTCTAATCCAAGCAGTTCGTCTTCCTGACTGACACGAATAGGTAGTATAAAATTTATAAACTTAAATATGGCAAAAGACATTGTAAAACTATAAGCAACTACAATTGCAAGACCTTTCATCTGAGTAAGAAAAAATGCGGTACCTCCATAAAATAAACCATCAGCCCCGGCAGGATTTACAGATTTTGTTGCAAAAATTCCGGTGAGTATCATACCCACTATACCGCCAACCCCATGGCAGGGAAATACATCCAGCGTATCATCTAATGTTGATTTTGATTTATAGTGTACAGCCATGTTAGAAATGATGGCTGCAATAAATCCTATAAAAATGCTTTGTGGAATGGCCACAAAACCTGCACCCGGTGTAATGGCAACAAGCCCTACAACCGCACCAATGCAAAAACCAAGTACAGATGGCTTTTTACCTCTTACCACATCAAAAAACATCCAGCTTAAACCTGCTGCACCTGCAGCAATATTGGTAGTTGCAAAGGCTGATACAGCCAAAGTATTTGCAGCTAGTGCAGAGCCTGCATTAAAACCAAACCACCCAAACCAAAGCAGGCCGGTACCAATTAAAACATAGGGAATATTTGCCGGCGGTATTTCTTTATTATCAATATGTGATTGTCTTCTTTTTAGTACCAATGCACCGGCAAGTGCTGCACAACCGGCAGAAATATGAACAACCGTACCACCTGCAAAATCGAGTACACCCATTTTTGCAAGAAAGCCTTGTGGATGCCATGTCCAATGAGCCAATGGTGCATACACAAATAAGCTAAACAAAACAATAAATAAAATATAAGCTGTAAATTTTATTCTCTCTGCAACAGCTCCCACCACAAGGCCTGGAGTAATGATCGCAAACATCAATTGAAACATTGCAAATAATAATAAAGGAATTGAAAGTGGGGCACCGCCCTGCAAGGCTGCTTTTCCGGAAGCAACACCTTTAAAAAATAAATGAGTCGTCGGATTGCCAATAAAACCGCCGATCGTATCTCCAAAGCATAAACTATAGCCAACCGTTACCCATAGTACACTCACCACACCGGCTGCTACCACACTTTTCATCATGGTACTTATCACGTTTTTACGATTTACCATTCCTCCATAAAAAAAAGCTAAACCCGGTGTCATCAAAAACACCAAAGCTGTTGCGACTAACATCCAGGCTACATCAGCAGCACTAAATTTTCCGTCGTCAAAGTTTGGAAGAGAAGGGATAAAAACTGCAGCAATTGCTACAATGGCTAAAACTAAAAAAGGAGCTAATTTAAGGAGAGAGACTTTCTTCATTAATTAATGTGCAGTTTAGAAATATATAAAATATTTATTGAACAAACTTAATAAAAAGTGGTAAATATTAAACACAACTTCTAAATATTTCATAAAACTCTAAAAATAACTGGATAATTATTAATGATATTGATACAATTCTAAAATATCAATTAAAAAAAGTTACATATTTTAAATTACAATATGTTATTTTGTCAGGTATAAGTAAAGATGCATGGAGAAATGGAAACTAGCTAACTTTTTGAAGTTGTCCATCTTTAGTTTCCAATAAAGAAAATCCCATCAAGCTTTCATCAACTTTACGGGCACATTCACGTCCTTCACTGATGGCCCAAACAACCAGGGATTGACCACGACGAATATCGCCTGCTGCAAATATCCGGGGAATGGAAGTCGCATAATCTTTTTCTGTTGCCCTCACATTTCCTCTTTCATCCAGGTTAATTTCCAGCTCATTTACTATGCCCTCTTTTTGAGGATATACAAAACCCATTGCAAGTAATGCCAGTTCGCAAGGAATTTCTTCTTCGCTACCGGGTACTTCAGTAAAAGCTGCCGGTCCGCCACCTTCTGGTGTCTTCCATTCCAGCGAAACAATTTTTAAAGCCTTTAGGTTTCCATTTTCATCGCCGATGAATTCTTTGGTAGCTATCGCCCATTTCCTATCGGCACCTTCCTCATGTGAAGAAGATATTTTTAACGTCATTGGGTAACTCGGCCATGGCATTAGTTCAGTTCTGCTTTCCGGCGGTTTTGGCAATAATTCAAATTGTGTTACTGATGCTGCCTTGTGCCTATTACTTGTTCCAACACAATCACTGCCGGTATCACCACCGCCAATCACCACCACATTTTTACCGGTAGCAAAAATGTCTTCCGGATAAATATTACTTTCTATTGTTGCATTTGCAAAAGGATCTTTTGCAGCGTTTCTTTTATTCTGCTGTTTTAAAAACTGCATAGCATAGTGAACGCCTTTTAATTCTCTGCCCGGTATTGGCAAGTCTCTCGGTACAGTAGAACCACCAGCCAATACAATTGAATGATATTCTCTCAACAGATCATTGATGCTTATATTAACGCCCACATTTGCATTGCATTTAAACACAATGCCTTCCTGTTCCATCAAAGTTATCCTTCTGTCTATCACCCATTTTTCCAGTTTAAAATCGGGTATGCCGTAACGTAAGAGGCCGCCGGGTGCATCATCTCTTTCAAAAACGGTAACCCAATGCCCGGCAGCATTTAATTGTGCTGCAGCAGCAAGCCCCGCAGGTCCGCTACCAACTACGGCAACTTTTTTACCGGTGCGTACATTAGGAATTGCCGGTTGAATAAATCCTTTTTCAAAAGCAATTTCTATAATATGTTTTTCTATCTCTTCAATTACAACAGCCGGTTGATTGATACCCAATACACAGGCAGTTTCGCATGGGGCAGGGCAGATGCGGCCGGTAAATTCCGGAAAATTATTTGTAGAAGAAAGTATTTCATAAGCCTCTTTCCATTCCTGGTTATACACGGCATCGTTAAATTCCGGTATCACATTTCCCAGCGGACAACCGTGGTGGCAAAAGGGTACACCACAATCCATGCAGCGGCTGCTTTGCTCATTTAATATTTTTTCGGGATAAAGATTCACAAATTCTTTGTAGTCATTCCGTCTTTCCGCCACCGGTCTTTTGGTTGGCAACTGTCTTGTAAATTCTTTAAAGCCTGTTGGTTTGCCCATTTTATTTCTTAATTAGATCTTTTATATTTTTTTACGAACATTTAATTATTACTCAGCCTCGTCTGCCTGCCGGGAGACACAAGGATGATGACAATTGGTATGCTGCCGGAAACAAAAAATTATTTTTCAGCATTCACCTTCGCCAATTTTTCCTGCAATACTTTTTTATAATCCTTCGGAAAGACTTTCACAAAATGCTGCAATTGATTTTCAAAATCATCCATTACAAATTTTGCAACACTGCTGTTGGTATATTGATAATGTTTTTCCAGCAACACAAATAATTCTTTTGCATCATCTGCATTTACCGGGTCAAGGTCTATCATTTCTTTATTGCAATTATCATTCAGCAAACCTTTTACATCGTAGCAATATGCAATACCACCGCTCATACCTGCAGCAAAATTTCTTCCCGTATCACCAAGAATTACCACACGGCCACCAGTCATGTATTCACAACCATGGTGGCCAATGCCTTCTACCACTACGTTTGCGCCGGAGTTACGAACCGCAAACCGTTCGCCGGCCTTGCCACGGATATACGCATACCCATCTGTAGCCCCATAAAAAGCGACGTTACCAATGATGCTGTTTTCTTCAGGAACAAAATTTGATTTTTTGGAAGGATATATAATGAGTTTTGCACCGCTTAATCCTTTGCCAAAATAATCGTTTGCAGCACCTTCCAGTTCCATTGTAAGTCCTTTGGTGGCAAAAGCTGCAAAACTCTGTCCGGCAATTCCGTTGAATTTAAATTGTATGGTATCTTCCGGTAGCCCGGCAGCTTTGTATTTTTTTGTGATCTCGTTGGATAGAATAGTACCAATGGTACGATCGGTATTTATTACATCAAATGTGGCGTTGATCTTTTCTGAATTTTCTAAAGCATTTTTTGCCGCAGCTATTAATTTCCAATCCAGCACATCTTTTATACCATGATCCTGCACTTCGTTATTATACAAATTAGTGTAAGCAGATACCGGCTCTTTGTAAAGAATAGGTGAGAGATCAAGCTTGCTGAATTTCCAATGATCAATATTTTGTTTCATCTCCAGATCCTGCACCTGGCCAACCATTTCATTGATTGTTTTATAACCGAGGTCTGCCATTATTTCCCGCAGTTCCTGAACGATGAACCTGAAAAAATTAACCACATGATCTGGATTACCCGTGAATTGTTTTCTTAAGTCCTGATCTTGTGTTGCTACACCAACAGGGCAGGTATTAAGGTGACATTTACGCATCATAATACAACCTTCCACTACAAGCGCAGCAGTTGCTACGCCCCATTCTTCTGCACCCAGTAAAGCTGCTACCGCAATATCACGGCCTGTTTTCATTTGGCCATCGGCCTGTAAAACAACCCGGCTTCTTAATTTATTTTTTAATAAAGTTTGTTGTGCTTCTGCCAGGCCAAGTTCCCAAGGCAAGCCCGCATGGCGGATAGAAGAAAGGGGAGAAGCGCCTGTACCACCATCGTGGCCGGCAATTAAAATTACATCTGCTTTTGCTTTTGCAACGCCAGCAGCAATTGTTCCCACACCTGCTTTACTTACCAGTTTTACATTTATTCTTGCGGCACGGTTTGCATTTTTAAGATCAAAAATTAACTGGGC
>JBDSIB010000082.1:0-15139 GCA_039918155.1 Ferruginibacter sp. | reverse complement strand
TGGCCCATCTTCATTCAACATAAATAAAATAGTGCCGCCTTTTTCAGTGAACACGCCAATTTTATCCGTTAGCATTTTAATATTATAAGCAGGGTCGTTTAAAAAAGCTGCCAATGTATGTTTACTTAACAAAGCAAGACTTCCTAAAGTGAGTGCTGTGTTTCTTACAAATTTTCTGCGTTGCATAAAAAATTATTTAGTATTTAAAAATAACACTAAATATTAAGAATAGTTGCGGCATTTACAGAATGAAATAACTGTGATTAAAAAGTTACTTTTTACGCTTCGATAAAAGATGAACAATGGTATGCTGTACAAGTGAGTGACACAACGATGACGCCATGAAAAACAAATGCTGGTAACTAAAAATTAATATTCAATCTTACGAAGATTGGGAAACTTAACCCAGGTGCCGACCACAACCAATACAGACATTACGCCACCAAAAACAACCGCAGGCAACGTGCCCATGAGGCGTGAAGTAACGCCACTTTCAAACTGGCCAAGTTCATTGGAAGAATTTATAAAGATCATATTGATAGACGAAACCCTGCCACGAAGTTCATTGGGTGTTTCCAACTGAGAAATAGTGCCACGAACAACCACACTTATACCATCAAACAAGCCGGCACAGGCAAGCGCCATAAAACTGAGCCAATACACTTTTGAAAGCCCGAACACAATAATGAAAAAGCCAAACCCGGCAACCGCAAGCAACATTTTTAACCCTTGTTTTTGTTTCATCGGCGCAGCTAATAAAATTAAAACACTGACAAGGCTGCCAATATCCATGGCAGCATTTAAAAAGCCATAACCAATTGGACCGGTGTGTAAAACTTTCTCTGCAATTTCTGGTATAAAAGCGACGGCGCCGCCAAAGAGTACTGCAAAAAGATCTAAAGATATTACGCCGAGTAAAGTTTTATTATTCCATACAAATGTAAACCCGTGCTTAATTGCCTGAATTGTAGGCTCTTTTTTTTCTGTAAGATAAGGGGGCTTTGGTTTTAAACGGAGTGCAAAAATACCTGCAACAACGATCAGTACCGCAGCTACAAAATATGCATTTGAAATACCAAGAAAAGCAATTATTAATCCGCCGGTGGCATGGCCCGCAATAGAAGATGAAAGGTAGGTGGAGGAATTGAGTGAGATAGCTTTTTGCAACTGATCACGGGAAACAATAGCCGCTATCATTGCATTTGCAGCAGGCTGTGCAAAGGAGCGGATAATGCCTGTAGAAAAAACAGTGAAAAGAATGACAGTGATCTTTGTAGAAGCAGGAAGATTTAACTGCGGCAAACTTACAATGGCAAGTGCTGCCGCACAAAGAATGTAAAGGCCATAAGTACAAACAAGAATATTTTTTTTATTATGTGTATCAATATAATGCCCGGCATACAATGCAGTTGCTACAGCCGGCAAAAATTCAGTTAGCCCTGCAATGCCAACCATGTAAGTGCTTGCCAAATGAAAGACCTGGTAAATAACAATGGTAGAGATCATACGCAGGCCCAGCGTATAAAACAGCCGTGCAGAAATGAAATGCCAGAATTCTTTAGGTAATTTCTTACTAATGTCCATTACTTTTTTTAAGGCAACGTAATATAATGTTGACCATTCTCATACTCTTTATCCAATGCATCAATAATTACTTTTAAATGTACATCACTGCCAAGAAAATCTGCATTGGATGCATCTACAAAAAGTGTTTTTATATTATGTTGTTTTATGTACTGAGTATATGTTTCCTGCAGGTTAAATAAATAATCATTCGGAATACTTTGCTCGTACTGGCGATTGCGTTTTTTTATGTTTTCCTGCAGTTTTGAAACAGGCGTGTGTAAATAAATTAAAATGTCGGGTTGTATGATCTGCGGATTTATGATATCAAATAATTTCTGATACAATCGAAACTCTTCACCAGGGAGATTTACTTTGGCAAATAAAAGACATTTGGTAAACAGGTAATCTGAAATGGTAATGTTCTGAAACATATCTTTTGTTTGCAGAAGATCTTTCAGTTGTTTATAACGCTCCGCCATAAAAAAAAGTTCCAGCGGAAAAGCATATTGCTCCGGGCTTTCGTAAAACTTTGGCAGAAAAGGATTTTCGGCGAATTCTTCCAGTACTAATCTTGCATTAAAATGTTTGCTTAGCAAATGAGCCAGGGTAGTTTTTCCGGCGCCGATATTTCCTTCAATAGTTACAAAATTGTATTTCATTCAACTGCAAAATAAAAGCAAAGATGGTTAGGATGATTAATTTTTTTTTTACTTCCAGTTTATCGGGGCAGTTTAACAGCAATTGATGAATGGTTTTATTTAAAACGGGGTGTTTAAAGTTAGGAGAGAGTTCATTGAGCGGAACCAGTACAAAACGCCGGTTTTGTATTTCAATGTGTGGAACAATTAGAGATTTTAATTTGATTATTTCCTTATTAAAAAATAAAATATCAATATCTATTAACCTGGGAGCATTTTTTTGTGTTCTGATTCGGCCCATTGTGGATTCTATTTGTAATATCTTTTCGATTGTTTCTTCTGCTGCATATTTTGAATCAACAATAATCACCTGGTTTAAAAAATCGGCTTGATCTGTTTTGCCCCAGGCGGCTGTTTGGTAAAAATTACTTTCCCGGATAATTTTACCTATACTTTTTTCAATTTCATTTGCGGCAAGTAGTAGCATTTTCTTGCTATTGCCCATATTACTGCCCAGTAATAAATATATTTTATTCATCAGATAGAAAATAGCCTTTGATCTGGCCAGAATGATTTTGTTTTTTGAATTTTAATTTTTTTGAAATCCGCATGCATAGGATTTATCAGAAAATTATATTCCTCATGTATTACTGCTGACGGTACCTGTAATATTAAAGAGTTGTTCTGCCCTATAAATTCATCTCCCATAAATTTTGTGTACTCATGATCATCTTTCCAACCTGTTTTTATTTTGGCAAGCTTTATTTCTGTTGGTATAAAATCATCAGGAATGCGGATGTAGATAAGATCAAGCTCAATAGCATAATCTTTAAACTGGGTATTGACCAGCATTTCCAGTACTGCCAATGAAATATGTGCTGAAGTGTAAAGCATCGGAATGCCTTTACTGTTCCAACGGGCACCATTTAGTTTTGCACCGGTTCCGGAAATGTCATCACTGTAAGCAGCGTTACTTATTCTGTAAACTATCATGCAAAAAGGCCGTGTTGAATTCTGCGTAATTGAGTTAAAACTTTTTCAATACCATCGTAAGAGGTAAGAGAATTTAAAGAAAGATTTCCTTCAAGCATATACGGCTCTCTTTTCAACCAGTTATAAAAATTTTCAACCTTTCCAAAAGCTTTTTTTCCTTCTTCCATCAGCTTTGCAATTTGTAAGGCTCTTTCAGCATTTATAGAAGCAAATGAATTATTGCTCTTGGCATAACGCTGAAGTGTACGCTCACTCACATGAAGCATTGCTGCCCACTCGGCCTGCGTAAACGGAGTTTTATCTGAAATTTTTTTAAAATCGTTATAACTAAAATCTTTTAAAGAAGGTAGTACCTTTAATGTTTTATAAAACACTTCAGGCTCTTCCATCTTATTAGTATTTAATTTTATTGTAGAGTTTTTATTTTGTGATACTTTTTTCATGTTGCTGCCATTTGTCACACTAAGATACGACATTTGTCTTTGGTTTCAAATTTTTTTAGGATATATTTGCGCTTTCAATAGTAGTAAAGTATGAAATATAGCCAGTTAAGAGCCATGTGGGCTATTACAAGAGCCAGTCTTAAATCTATCACCAGGAGCCCTTCTGCTGTGATCTTTGGTTTTGCTTTTCCGTTTATTTTTATCTTGGTCTTCGGATTTATTGGCAATAATGCAGGCGTTCGATCTTACAAGGTAGTAATGGATAAAAATGCTGACACCACCAATGAATTATATACTGCTATAAAAAATACACCCGGAATTAAGATTATAAAATACAATTCGGATAAAGAATTATTACTCGATAAACAGAAGGGCCGTATTGCAGGTATAATTAATATTACAAAAAATAATGGCGGTATTAGCCCATACATACTAACACTTTCAAGTACTACCTCCAGCAATGATAAATGGCCACAACTAAAATCTTTGTTAGAAGAAAAAATAAACGAAATAAGCAACCAGCTTTTCAAAGACAGGCCTTCTTACGCATCATTTGATTTTGATTATAAAAAAGATATTGCAACAGTAAGAGAGTATAAAACAATTGATTTTATTTTACCAGGGCAGCTTGGATTTTCACTCTTGAGTTCGGGTGTATTTGGTGTGGCATTTATGTTTTTTAATTTACGAAATACATTGGTGCTTAAACGCTTTTTTGCAACACCTATCAGCCGTACATTTATTGTGTTAGGAGAGGGCCTTAGCCGTATACTCTTTCAAATGATGACTGCAATTGTGATCATTCTTGCAGGATATTATTTCTTTGGATTTACATTAGTAAATGGCTTAACTACTTTTATAAATATGCTGATATTAAGTTTTATTGGCCTCCTTGTATTTATGGGCTTTGGCTTTATAGTCAGTGGGCTTGCTAAAAGTGATAATACTATTCCGCCGTTTGCAAATCTTATTACGCTGCCGCAATTTTTGCTTGGCGGAACATTTTTTTCTATAGATGCATTTCCTAAATGGTTACAACCTATTTGCCAGGCAATGCCATTGACACATTTAAACAATGCGATGCGTAGCGTGGCTTTTGAAGGCCAAAGCCTTTGGGATGTAAAAAGCGAAATAGGGATCCTTTTATTAACGGGGGTGATCGTTTATTTTATTGCTGTAAAAGTTTTTAAGTGGGAATAAAAAGTAAGATCATTTAGAATACAATTGTAGATTCATTCACTGTTTTATTATTTATATTATTATGAGAAGGGTTAAAGGTTTTATTTTCATTTTGTTTTTTTTGTTTGTAATAGTAACATTACTGTCATTGCTAATACCTTCTAAAGTAGCCACAGTAAATGCGCTCGTAATAAATTCACCACAGACAAAAATTCTATCCCAGGTTGCTGATTTTAAAAACTGGCAAAACTGGCACCCTGTTTTTAAAAATAATCCCTCCGCTGTGTATGGTAATCCATCCACTGGTGTAAATGCTTACGTGGATTGGGTTTCAAATAGTAAAAAGAACAGACTACAAATAACAGAACAGACTGCTCAATCAATAAAGTTTTCTTTGATACGGGCCGGCGAAAAAGATGTTGAGAATTTCATTGCAATACTTCCCGTAGAAAACAGCATCGGCTTGCAGGTAGAGTGGCAGGTACTAACAAAATTACGATGGTATCCATGGGAAAAATTTACAGGAATATTTATTGAAAAAATTGCCGGCCCTGCAAACCAGGAAGCATTGGAAAGTTTAAGAAAATACCTGGAATCGCAACCCTAACCTGGGAAACTTATTTTACCCATCGCAATTGCAGGCACCGCTATAGCACTTTTAATAGTATAATTATTTGTACCTGCTACACATTCGTTTGCAAGTATTGCAAACAGTATCGCTTCTTTTGCATCAGGGTCTATACCTAATTTCTCAGTGCTGTTAAAAACACAACCAGGCAAATTTTCTTTCAAATGCTTTATCAGTAAAGGATTGTGCATTCCGCCACCACTTGTAAAAATTTTTACTTTTTTATTTTTTATATTATTCTTTATTGCTTGTGAAATTGTATCGGCAGTAAACCTGTTAAGTGTAGCCATACAATCTTCTACAGAAATATTTACAGTGCCGGATTTTATTTTGGCTTTTTCCAAATAAGCCATGTTGAATAATTCAGGGCCGGTCGTTTTAGGAAATGGTTGTACGAAAAAGTCATCTGCTTTTAATGCTGCAAGCAATTGTTCATTTATAATTCCTTTTTTTGCAATAGCAGCATCTTTATCAAAATAGCCACCCTTAAAATTTTGTTGTATAAAGGCATCCATCATCGTATTTCCCGGACCGATATCCGAACAAAGTATTTCTGTATTTTTATCTGCAGGTAAATAAGTGAAGTTTGCGATGCCGCCGATGTTAAGCAATATTCTTTCTTCTCCTTTTTTTGAAAAAAGTAAATAATCTCCGTACACTGCAAGAGGAGCTCCTTCTGCGCCGGCAGCAATATTTTTTTGCCTGAAATCGCTGATAGTAATAATGCCTGTATCTACTGCAAGATGATCGCCATCGCCAATTTGTAAAGTTGCGTTCCTGAATTTTTGCTGTTGGTGCAAACTTTTTGGTGCATGGTAAATTGTTTGTCCATGGCTGGCGATAAGATCAACTTCTTCCTTCTTAATATTCCATTTTTTTAAGGTCTTATTTATGATTGCTGCATGTGTTTTTGCCACCCAGGGATTTAAAAGGCAAAGCTTTTCCAAGTCAACGTTCCTTTTTGAAAAAACAGTTTTTATTTCCTCCTTAAAATCCTCTTCATAAGCTGCTGTCTCAAAGTGAAGCAGTTTCAGCTTTGTCTTCTTTCCATGATTTTTTATTTCGCAAAGCGCCATATCGAGTCCATCTAACGAAGTGCCGCTCATCAGGCCAAGTATATGCCTTTTATTTTTTTTTGCAATTTTATATAACTGCTTAATGTTTTCGCTCATAAAATGCTTTTGTATGCTAAATAAGGGTTTGTGCTGTTTTATGCGATTATGGATAAAATTATGTGCTTTTTTTTGCAACTTTAAAAACTTATGTTTATCATTACATGCCTAACTAATTTCTACGATGCTTAAGCAGGAAAGACAAGCCTTTATTCTACACAAAGTTAATTTACACAATCGTGTTTTAAGCAGCGATTTATGCATAGAAATAAATGTATCTGAAGATACGGTAAGACGGGATCTGCAGGAGCTGGCAGATAACGGTAAATTGATAAAAGCCCATGGAGGGGCACTTTCAAAATCTTTTCATAATTCCTTTAATTCTTCGCAGGTATATTCTTTAGAAAATAAAAAATGCATCGCCCAAAAAGCTGCTACTCTTATAAAAGATGGAATGTTTGTGCTTACAACCGGCGGCACAACGATTATAGAACTTGCCAAAGCATTGCCTCAAAATCTACAGGCTACTTTTATTACAGGCAGCATACCCGTAGCATTGGAGTATATGCATCACCCAAATATCGAAATAATATTAATTGGCGATAAGGTTTCTAAAAATTCGCAAATAACGGTAGGTGGGGAAGCTATTTCTAAAATAAAACAGATAAAAGCAGATATCTGTTTTGTAGGTACAAATGCACTGGATGCAGAACAGGGACTAACTGATAATGATTGGGAAGTAGTGCAGGTAAAAAAAGCAATGATTGAGTCTTCAGATAAAGTAGTATCACTTACTATCGGAGAAAAAATAAATACCTGCCAACGCATACAGGTTTGTAATATTGATGCTATTGATGTTTTGATAACTGAAATACCAAAAGACTCTGCAATCCTACAACCTTACATCAAAAAAGGTCTTGAGATAATGTAATTTTTTATTCAATAAAATGTAGATTCTTTTTTATTCCTGAAAATTTGGTGCGTTTGATCGGTGAATTTTTAAATATAATTTTAAAACTTTCCTCTGTCATTTCTTCCCAGTCTTTTACAGTAAAATTTAATACCTCCGGCAACGGTTCAAATCTTTTTTCATTTGTTGGTTTGGCAAAACTGTTCCAGGGACATACATCCTGGCATACGTCACAACCAAAAAGCCAGTTATCAAATTTACCTTTCATTTTGTCGGGTATTAATGCATCTTTTAACTCTATGGTGAAGTAAGAAATACATTTGCTACCGTCAATAACCTTATCAGGTAAAATAGCTTCTGTGGGGCAATTGTCAATACAGCGTGTGCAGCTACCGCAATAATCTTTTGCATATCCATCATCTGCATTTAGATCAACGTCTACTATTAAAGAAGCAATAAAAAAATAAGAGCCTTGTTTTTTATTAATAAGATTTCCATTTTTCCCGATCCATCCCAAGCCACTTTTTTGCGCCCAGGCTCTTTCTAATACCGGTGCACTATCTACAAAGCCTCTTCCATTTATATCTCCGATCTCGTCTTTAATTATTTTGAAAAATGTATTTAATTTTTCTCTTATTACAATATGATAATCTTCGCCATATGCATACTTTGATATTTTAGGTAGATTCTCTTTTTGTTTTTGTTCAGGAAAATAATTCAATAATAAAGTAATAACCGATTTTGCTCCGGGTACCAGTTTTTGCGGATCTACACGCAAGTCAAAATAATTCTGCATGTAACTCATTGTGCCATTCATCCCTTTATTGAGCCAGGTTTCCAGCCGCCTGGCATCTTCATTTAAAAATGCCGCTTTTGCAATACCGCAAAATTCAAAGCCGAGCATTGCAGCAGTTTGTTTTATAAATAAAGTATGTTTCTCAATTGTATTCATCAATCTTCTTAAAGAAAAAATGGAATGGTATTTTATAAAAATACAAAGCCCTGCATTATAGCAGGGCTTTAAATGAAATATTATTTTTTAAAACTTGATATCATAGCCGATAGTGGCTATCGTTTCTGCATAGCCGAAGCCCTGTCTTACCCTGTTCCCTTTTAGTTCTGTAGTATTTGCCAGGGCATTCAGGTATCTTACATAACCGGTTTTGCCGGTAAGCTCAAAGAATAATTTTTTAGTTGCATAAATTCTTGCCCCTGCTTCTGCTGCAAAATTATAACCTGCAACATGAAAGGCATTGTTAAGCCTGTCGCCCCGCCAGGTAAAATCTGTTCTTGGTATATTAATACCTGCACCAGCTTTCCATAAAAAAGTGATCAATTGTCTTGATTTACTGCGGGTTAAAAACAATGTTTTTTGTTGTACATAATTAATATGTAAAAGATTGCCACCGTCTGTATGTTCAAGATGCAAAAAACTATATTTATTTAAAACACTGTCCCCATCCACTTGCACACCATCAATCTTGCCCGTTACATGAACATTTTGCCCATCTGTTACAACATATTTTATATGATCAAAATTTATTTCAAGTGCTTTTGTATGAGCGTTATTTAAATAAAAGCCAAACCTATAATTATATTGAGGAATAGAAATTTGACCAGGCTCTTTGTAAAGAGCATCAAAGTCTGGTTTATCATGAGCTTTGGCATGGTTCAACATAAAATTATTTCCATTAGCCATAATAATGTGAACATTACTTTTCGTGTATGCTTCCCTGTTATAACCCCATTGCATATACATGCCTTTAAAAAGCTTATCTTTTTTTTGCGCAAATGAAATAAAGGCCGTGGTAAGAAAAATAAGGGTGATCAAATACTTCTTCATAAAAAGATTAGCTTTTGTGCTGCAAAGCTAAAGGTTTGGTGCCAATAGCTTCATTAATTGTTTGTTATATGGAGAACTAATAAATCTATTTCCAATCCTATATTATTATTCTTCTCCATTTTTAATTCCATTGATTTTCCTAAATTTTTTTGGTAAAATTATATTGTGCTTTTGAAGACTGATAAATTAGCAGGAAAGTTTTGATAATACAGCAATAGAGGCAGTTTTTGCTTAGTATATATGCCATAATTTCCTGATTTTGCTTTGGATGCGTTTTTGCACCTTATAGGTTGAAAATTAATTAAACTATTTACAATATATGAACCTAAATAATTTCACTATAAAAGCTGCTGAAGCTATACAAAATGCACAGCAATTAGCTTTTAATAATAAGAATCCAAATATAGAAACAGAGCATATTTTAAAAGCTTTGCTTGATATGGAAGATTCCCCTATAGATCATCTTTTAAAAAAGAATAACGTTACAGTAAATCTTGTTGATAGCAAGTTGGATGAATTGATAAAAAAATTACCAACGGGTACAGCAGATGGCGGACAAAATATTGGCCGTGATGCAAATGCAGCTGTATTGCGGGCGACCTCAACCCTTAAAAGTTTTGGCGATGACTTTGTGACGCCAGAGCATTTGTTGCTTGCTGTTTTACAAGGTAATGATGCTTCTGCAAAATTATTGAAAGACGGAGGCCTCACAGAAAAGGGCTTAATCACTTCTATTAAAGATCTTCGGAAAGGCGAAACAGTATCTTCCCAAACACAGGAAATACAGTTTAATGCGTTAAATAAATTTGCAAAAAATCTGAATGAAATGGCTCGCTCTGGCAAGCTTGATCCGGTTATTGGGAGAGATGAAGAGATACGCCGCACTTTACATATTCTTAGCCGCCGTACAAAAAACAATCCTATTTTAGTCGGTGAACCTGGTGTGGGTAAAACAGCCATTGCGGAAGGGCTGGCGATAAGAATTGTAAATGGAGATGTACCTGAAAACCTGCGTTCAAAAATAATTTATGCATTGGATATGGGGCAGTTAATTGCAGGCGCAAAATATAAAGGAGAATTTGAAGAAAGACTAAAATCAGTTGTAAAAGAAGTTACATCCGCCGATGGCGAAATAATTTTATTTATTGATGAGATACATACGCTTGTAGGAGCTGGTGGTGGTGACGGTGCAATGGATGCAGCCAACATTTTAAAACCTGCATTGGCCCGTGGCGAACTGAGAGCAATTGGTGCAACTACTTTATCTGAATACCAGAAGTTTTTTGAAAAAGATAAAGCACTGGAAAGGCGTTTTCAAAAAGTATTAATTGATGAACCAACCGTTGAAGATGCAATTTCTATTCTTCGTGGCTTGAAAGACAGGTACGAAACTTATCATCATGTGCGTATAAAAGATGAGGCTATTATTGCGGCAGTTGAATTATCACATCGTTATATTACGGACCGTTTTTTACCCGATAAAGCCATAGACCTTATAGATGAAAGTGCAGCAAAGCTTCGGTTAGAAATGAATTCCATGCCTGAAGAACTGGATAAACTGGAAAGACAGATTCGTCAATTGGAAATAGAAAGAGAAGCTATAAAGAGGGAGCATGATGAAGTAAAATTAAAAGATCTGAATACTGAGATTGCCAATCTTTCTGTAGAGAAAGATACTTATATGGCTAAGTGGAAAGATGAAAAGGAACTGGTAGATAAAATACAGAATGCGAAAGCAAGCATAGAACAATTAAAGCTGGAAGCAGAGCAGGCAGAGCGGAATGGTGATTATGGAAAAGTAGCCGAGATACGCTACGGTAAAGTAAAAGAACAGGAAACAGAGATTGTAGAATTAACGAGCCAGCTTTCAAACCTTTCTGAAAAGAGATTGTTGAAAGAAGAAGTAGATGCGGAGGATATTGCAGAGAGCGTGGCAAAGGCTACAGGAATACCTGTATCAAGAATGTTGCAAAGTGAGCGGGATAAACTGTTGAACCTGGAAGATGAACTTCATAAAAGAGTAGTAGGCCAGGATGAAGCAATTGAAGCTGTTGCAGATGCTATCAGGCGCAGCAGGGCAGGTTTGCAGGATGCAAGAAAACCGATAGGCTCCTTCATATTTTTAGGTACGACGGGTGTTGGTAAAACAGAACTTGCAAAAGCCCTTGCAGATTATTTATTTGATGATGACAATATGATGACCCGTATTGATATGAGTGAATACCAGGAAAAGCATTCTGTGAGCAGGCTGGTAGGGGCACCTCCGGGCTATGTAGGGTATGATGAAGGTGGTCAATTAACTGAAGCGGTTAGACGCAAACCTTACTCTGTAGTTTTGTTGGATGAAATTGAAAAGGCGCATCCTGATGTGTACAATGTATTGCTGCAGGTACTAGATGATGGGCGGCTGACAGATAATAAGGGCCGGGTAGTAAACTTTAAGAATACGATCATCATTATGACAAGTAATATGGGTAGCCAAATCATTCAGGAGAATTTTGAAAAGGTAACTGAGAAGAATAAAGAAGAAGTGGTGGAAAGTACAAAAGCTGAAGTTGTGAATTTATTAAAGCAAACGATCCGCCCTGAATTTTTGAACAGGATCGATGAGATAATCATGTTTCAGCCGTTGATGAAGAAAGAGATCAGGGGCATTATTAATATTCAATTGCAAGGATTGAAAAAATTGGTTGCTCAAAACGGCATAGAACTTCAGTTTAGCGATTATGCCCTAGATTACCTGGTAGAAAATGGATATGATCCACAATTTGGAGCAAGGCCACTTAAAAGACTGATTCAAAAGGAAATTGTAAATAAACTAAGTAAAAGAATACTTGCGGGAGATATAGATAAGAATAAGCCTGTATTGGTAGATGTATTTGACGGAACAGTTGTTTTCCGCAACGGTGAATAATAGGGATTAATTGTTAGTAACCTTAACAATTAATTAATGTATTGATTATCAATATTAAAGTTAGCGTTTAATGGAATATTTGAAGGATGGTTTACAACACATTTTAAAAAACACTATCTTCACCCGATTCTGAATAAGAAAGTTAAAAAAAGGAAAGATATTGCAGTATTATTTTAACCCAATTTTACTCGCAATTCATTAAATAAAAGGAAATTATATATGGCATTTAAAAAAGAAGTGGTTGAAATAATAGAACCCAAAGATGTATTTGTAGGAAATGTAAAAGCAGAGGTAACACTTGAAGAGTTTGGAGAATATGAAAGTGAAGTTTGTGCGAAAGCAAACGAAATTGTAAAGAAATTACTAGAAGAATATGATGGCAAAATCAGGTTCAATTTTAGGCATTTTCCATTAACCAATATTCATCAGCGTAGTCTTAAGGCTGGCGAAGCAGCGGTTGCAACAGCTCAGGAAGGTAAATTCTGGGAAATGCATAACATTCTGTTTGCTAACCGTAAAAATCTTGGTACTACTAGTTTAAAATTACATTCAAAAGAAGCTGGTGTGAACAACAAGCGTTTTCTGGATGAACTTGTAAATGCTACTTATGGCTGGCAGGTGCAGGGCGATTTAAGAGAAGGGCTGAACAGAGGCGTAAAAGATGTTCCGACCTTTTTTGTAAATGGCGAAAGAATAGCAAAGCCAACTTACGATGAAATAAAAAAAGGTATTGAATCTGCCTTGAAAAAAGTAAAGAAAAAAGCTCCTGCAAAGCAAAGAGCTTAAAAATATAGCCCCGGTTTATCCGGGGTTTTTTATTTTGCATAAAAAATTTTATGTCAAAAGAGATCCGGTTTGCAACAGTATTAAAAAAATTCGGATCCCTCGGTGAAAAAACCGGCTGGACATACATTGACATTCCTCACAAACTTGCGGAAGAACTTAAGCCCGGCAACAGAAAATCTTTCAGGATAAAAGGGAGTATTGATGCACATAAAATAAATGGAACTGCTTTATTGCCGATGGGTGAAGGCAATTTCATTATGCCCGTAAATGGGGATATGCGGAAGGCAATCAAAAAGCAGAAAGGTGCTGAAGTAGATATAAGAATGGAACTTGACAATGCCGCAATAAAAATATCTGAAGAATTTATTGCCTGTTTGAATGATGAGCCAAAAGCGTTGATTGAATTTGAGAAAATGCCGCCTTCACATCAGCACTATTATTCTAAATGGATCGAAAGTGCAAAAACGGAAGTAACAAAAACTAAGCGTATTGCCTTAGCTGTAAATACACTTGCAAAAAAAATGAATTATGCTGAAATGATCCGATCTCAAAAAAAGGATCAATAGTTATTCTGAAGCTTCTACAAAATAGGAAACGAATTCTTGTCCATCAACCAAAACCCTTACAGGATATTCATCTTCTTTTTTAAACTGGTAATTAAAAGTTAGAAGCTTTCCTGTCGCCGAAAAATTCATAGGTTCCGTTTTACTGCCTTTTTTTTCTTCCCCAATCACCAGTACCACACTCGATAGATCTTTACCGTTATAGATGTAACTGAAATTGATTGCCTTATTTGTTTTTACTTTCATGTAACCCGTTGCAGGTTGTGGTTTTTGAAGGCCATATTCGTATGCTGCATTTGAAATTACAGGAAGTGCATAAAATTCTTTGAGTGTTTTTGGCCCTGCGCCTAACTGCCAAGCACTATTGTTTGGATAATGATCAAGGTTAAATAAATTTCTATCTGCAAAGAAATATTCACTGGTAAACTGTTTGGTAAAATTACTCATTCTTTTATCTGCATAACCGCTTGCTTTTGCAGCATCAATATAAAACCATTGGTCCGGGCTTTGGCCAAGTTGTACCACATTCCACGAGTGATTTATTTCATCTGGTTTATTATTAATATCCTCCGGAAAGTTTTTAATATATCCGTCTACTGATAAGCATCGGATATTTACATCACTGCACATTTCCTGCACCAGTAGAGAGTAGCCAAGAGGGGTAGCTTTCCTGACTTGAATTACATCAACGGGATCATTTTTTTTTGCATCACCATTTTTCATAGCCTTTACATCCCACGAAATATTATTTGCTATCCAATAAAAAATAGCACGTGCTTTATCTTTTTTTTCAGCAAAAGGCCGGGTGATAGTATCAACAATTGTGGCTACATTAAGATTATTTAATGAACCTAGTTTTTCTACAAATCCATCTATTTGTTTTGGAGAAATATTTTGCTGGGCTTGTGTATTAAAAGCTGTTATGGTAAAAACTACTACTAAAAAATAAAATGCAATCTTCATTCTATAAATATAGAAAAACCTGTGTTAATCAAATTAAAAATATAGTTTATTGTTTGCCTCTTCTGTTGCCACGCATCTCTCTTAATTTTTCTCTTTGATCATCTGTGAGTAAAGTGTTCATCTTTTCAGCATTTTGTCTTTTCAACGCTTTTAATTGTTGTTTTTTTTGTTTCTCTGAAAGTGTAGCATCATTTTCCACCTGGTCTTTCGCTGTTTTATTTTCCTGTTTCATCTCTTTCAACTTACCTCTTTGATCTTTAGAAAGGTTTAATTCCTTGATTTTTACTTTAGCTTTTTGGGATGAATCAGGAACAGGTTTTTTCACCTGGGTTCTTCGTACCTGGGCAAAACCTACGGAAGTAAATATTGAAAGCATTAATACAAAAAGTATTTTTTTCATAAATATATTTTGGGGTTGGATAAAATTATTGCATAAAAGTTTAATGCTGGCAATAAAAAAGCCCCGGATAAACCGAGGGCACTGAAAAAGTCGTTTGAGACTTATTAACAAAGGGGGAGTAAAAAGACGAAAGTTTTTTTACTCCCCTTTTGTAATTTGTATCAGATTCAAAAAACTTAATGTAGATGCTGATTCAACAAG